>JAZUKS010000138.1:0-9592 GCA_045643405.1 Bacteroidaceae bacterium
CTGACCCTTCTCGTTCTTGGTGTAAGGAGTTGAGGGGATAGAACCAGAGTAGATAGATGAACAACCAGTAGCGTTAGCCACCATCTGACGGTCACCGAACAACTGGCTGATCAACTTAACATAGGGAGTCTCACCACAACCAGAGCAAGCACCACTGAACTCGAAGAGAGGAGTAGCGAACTGGCTGTTCTTGGGGCTCTGCTTGATGTCAACGAGATCCTGCTTGCTGGTAACCTTCTTCACACAGTACTCCCAGTTAGCTGCCTCCTGAGCTGCCTCAGCAGATGAGTCATCATAAGCAACCATCTTAAGAGCGGGACCACCAGCCTTGGGATTACCGGGACATACGACAGCACAGTTACCGCAACCCAGACAGTCCTTAACACCTACCTGCATTACGAAGTGCATGCCCTTCATAGCTGCGGGAGCCTTCATCTCGATAGTCTGACCCTGGAAGCCTGCCTTCTCCTCGTCGTTCATAACGATAGGACGGATACAAGCGTGAGGACAAACAAATGCACACTTGTTACACTGGATACAGTTGTCTGCGTTCCATACGGGAACGAAACCAGCTACACCACGCTTCTCGTAAGCAGCAGTACCCTGCTCCCAAGTACCATCCTCGATGCCCTTGTAAGCAGAAACGGGAAGCAAGTCACCATTCTGAGCGTTGATAACGCGAACCAAGTTGGTGATGTAAGCGGGCTCGTCGCGAACGATAGCCTCGTCATCAGCCAAGTTAGCCCATGCGGGATCAACAGCCAAGGTCTTGTACTCGCAACCACGGTCAACAGCAGCAAAGTTCATGTTGACAACGTCCTCACCCTTCTTGCCGTAAGACTTAACGATAGCCTTCTTCATCTGCTCTACTGCCAACTCAACGGGGATAACCTCGGTGATGCGGAAGAATGCAGACTGGAGGATGGTGTTGGTACGGTTGCCCAAACCGATCTCCTGAGCAATCTTGGTAGCGTTGATATAGTAAACTGTGATGTTCTTCTCAGCGAAGTACTTCTTCACGCTGTTGGGAAGGAAGTTAACCAACTCCTCACCCTCGAAGATGGTGTTCAGCAAGAACTGACCATTCTGACGAAGACCGCGAAGCACATCATACATACGCAGGTATGCCTGAACGTGACATGCTACGAAGTTAGGAGTCTTGATCTGATATGTAGAACGGATGGGAGTGTCACCGAAACGCAAGTGAGAGCAGGTGAAACCACCCGACTTCTTAGAGTCGTATGAGAAGTATGCCTGGCAGTACTTGTTGGTGTTGTCACCAATAATCTTAACAGAGTTCTTGTTAGCACCAACGGTACCGTCAGCACCCAAACCGAAGAACTTAGCCTCGAAGATACCCTCACCACCGAGTGCCATCTCCTCCTTAGCGGGCAGAGAGGTCATGGTCAGGTCATCGTTGATGCCAATGGTGAAGTGATCCTTGGGCTGGGGCAACTCGAGGTTCTCGTATACACCGAGGATCATAGTGGGAGTGGTGTCGTTTGAACCCAAACCGTAGCGACCGCCAACGATCTCGGGAGCACCAGCTACGCCATAGAATGCGTCCTTAACATCGAGCAACAGAGGCTCACCGTTTGAACCGGGCTCCTTGGTACGGTCCAGAACAGCAATGCGCTTACAGCTCTTGGGAACTGCAGCCAACAAGTGCTTAACTGAGAAGGGGCGATACAAGTGAACGCTTACCAAACCGTACTTCTTGCCGTTAGCGTTAGCATAGTCGATAGCCTCACGAGCAGCCTCGGTACCTGAACCCATCATAACGATTACCTGCTCAGCATCCTCAGCACCATAGTAGCTGAAGAGGTCGTACTTGCGACCGGTACGCTCGCTGATAGCAGCCATGTACTTCTCTACGATAGCGGGAACTGCATCATAGTAGCGGTTGCATGACTCACGGTGTGCGAAGAAAGTCTCGGGGTTCTCAGCCATACCCTTAGCCTGGGGATGCTCGGGAGTCAAGGCGCGTGAGCGGAACTCGCTAACAGCCTTCATGTCTACCAAGTCGCGAACGTCATCTTCCTCGATGAGCTCAACCTTCTGGTACTCGTGTGAGGTACGGAAACCGTCGAAGAAGTTGATGAAGGGAACGCGTGCCTCGAGAGCTGCCAAGTGAGCAACTGCAGAGAGGTCCATAACCTCCTGAACGCTACCCTCAGCCAACATGGCAAAACCAGTCTGGCGGCAAGCCATCACGTCACCGTGGTCACCGAAGATACACAATGAGTGAGAAGCTACGGTACGAGCAGATACATGGAATACGCTGGGGAGCAACTCACCAGCAATCTTGTACATGTTGGGGATCATCAACAACAGACCCTGAGAAGCGGTAAAGGTGCTGGTCAAGGCACCTGCCTGCAATGAACCGTGAACTGCACCAGCTGCACCAGCCTCTGACTGCATTTCCTGAACCAACACAGTGTCGCCGAAGAGGTTCTTACGACCCTGAGCGGCCCACTCGTCAACATGCTCCGCCATGGGAGATGAAGGAGTGATGGGGTAGATAGCTGCTACCTCGCTGAACATGTAAGCTACATGTCCGGCACAGGTGTTACCATCCCATGTTACAAATTTTCTTTCTTTTGCCATTTTGTTATTTATATTTTAAAAAAATATTGTTTGCTCTATTTTACTTTTACGGTTTCAACGTGAAGCATTGTTTCATTGGCTTGCTCAGCATCTGCTGCCTCGATGGTTGCCTCGTTGGCAGGTTGCTCCTTCTGCATGCGGTCATCATCACAGCCTAATGGCGAAGAGATGATGTCGAGCGCAACAATGCCCATGCATGTGAGAAATGTCTTCATCTTGAACTGTATAATAAATGAGATTCTATATTAGTAGAGGAATCCGAACAACCAGAGGGGAATCTGCCTGTCGTGTCCCTTGTTGATACCGCTTCTTACATAGTACACATCGCCCGAGAAGCGATGAGGCTCGTCATTGCAGATGCGGAAACGCTTGCCATCAACATAGAAGCCACAACTCCTGTCGCCTGCAGCCACACTATGCATCGAGCACAGGTTCTGCTGGAAGAAGGTGTCGTACAGCATCTCCTCGTCGTTGAAACGGGGGAAGATGGCAAACAGCAGGTTGGTGTTGTGCAAGGTGATGCGGGCAGGTTTCTTTGTCGACATCTCTCCCTTGCGATAGATCATATTGACGAGTCGCGCATCCGACAGGAACTTGAAGTAGTTCATTACGGTTGCTCTGCTGGTCTGGACATCTGCTGCCAACTGACTTACGTTGGGGGCCGATGAACCATCAACAGCCAACAGGTAAAGCAGTTTCTTCAGTTTGTTCAGATATTTCAGCTCAATCTGCTGAATGTGCAGGATGTCTACCTCAACCATCATGTTCATGGTCTTCAGCAGGTTCTCGCTGAAGTTGGTCTGCTCCAGGAAGAAGGGGTAGTATCCGTGCTTCAGATAGGCGCGCATGTGGTCCAGAGGCTGCACCTGACGCAGGATGTTGGCAGCAATCATCTCATGGCGGTCCAGGATGTCCTGAAGCGTGTACGATGACAGACTTAAGCCCGTGCGCAGGTTGATAAACTCTCTGAACGAGAATCCCTTAAGGTGATAAGAAGTGCAAATGCCGTTCAACTCAGGATTTTCCTCCTTGAGTCGCATAACGCTACTGCCAGTAAATATAACCTTCAAACCAGGATACTGCTCGTAGCATTTACGCAATTCTAATGCCCACTCGGGCAACTTGTATACTTGGTCAATTAAGAGAACCTGTCCGCCATTACGATGAAAGTCACCGGCAAAGTCAAACAAACTCTTACCTTGAAAGTAAAAGTTATTCATGTTAATATACAAGCACTTGCGGTCATTGATACTGAAGTGCTCGCGCGCGTATTGTAAAAGGAATGTGGTCTTACCCACACCGCGCGAACCCTTGATGCCGATCAACCGGTCGTTCCAGTTAATCTCATCCATTAGAGCCCTCCTTACGGGAGCTTGCGTATGCTCCACTAGGTAGGCGTGTGTCTTGAAAAAGGCTTCCATTTAGTGTTTTGCTGCAGTTAACGGGCGCAAAATTACAAAATTTACACGAAATTGCAAAGCAGAGATAGCAATTACATACTTATTTAACATTTATTCACACTTCCCGCAAGCGCTTGGGCAGGTGTAAAAATTAGCGCCCAAAACCGTAGAAAATCCTTTTGCCTGTTGCTTTTGTCAGAGTCAGTACTGAGTCAATACTAAGTCAGTACTGAGTCAGTACTTTGTCGCTAATGCATTCTTGCCTTATTCTTTCAGGTTTTTCTTCGCCTTCAGGAACAGTCCGCCCAGTATCAGCATGAGGCCCACTCCGATGCCCATGCCCACCTCATAGGGCAGTTGGAAACCCTCGGGTGCCACCATGATGTAGCTGGTACATACGGCAGTCATGAACAATGCGGGTATCAAGCCAATCCAGTAGCACTTGCCTCTTCTTGCCAGCCATAGCGTGATGGCCCAGAAGGTAAATACCGACAAGGTTTGGTTAACCCATGCGAAGTATCTCCATATCACATTGAAATCTATGAACATCAATGCAATGCTTACGGCAAAGATGGGCAAGCAAAGCATCAGTCGCTTCATGATGTTGTTCTGCTTTATCTTCATGAAGTCGGCAGCAATGAGTCGGGCGCATCGCAAGGCGGTATCGCCCGAGGTAAGAGGGGCTGCCACCACACCCAGGATGGCCAGGATGGCACCAACGCTACCCAACCAGCTGTGGCAAATCTGGTTCACCAGGATGGCAGGATTTGCCTTACCGGTATTGGCATCGGTCATGGCATTCATCAGCTTCTCATAAGGTGTGCTTCCGTCAACGTTTAGCGAGTCGGCAAACTTGATGGCAGCTGCCGCCCAGATGAGGGCAACCATACCCTCGGCAATCATGGCTCCGTAGAACACACGCTGGCCCAGTTTCTCGTTCTTGATGCAACGTGCCATCATGGGACTCTGTGTGGCATGAAAACCACTTACGGCTCCGCAGGCAATGGTGATGCACAGACCGGGGAAGATGGGCAAGGTATTGGGGTTGGGGTGGTGGTTGCTGAAGGCGTCCGTAATCTCGGGCATGCCGCCTCCGTTGCAGAAGATGCCGATCATCACGCCCACGGCCATAATCAGCAAGGCCAGACCGAACAAGGGATAAATCCTTCCGATGAGTTTGTCGATGGGGAGTAGGGTGGCAAGGATGTAATAGGCAAAGACGATGGCAGTCCAGATGTACACGGGATTAGAGTCGCCCCACAGACTCCATTCGCCTGTCATATTTCCCAACAACGAGGCGGGTGTCTGGGCAAAGACGGTTCCTACCAGCACCATCAGGATGAGCGAGAGGGCACGCATGCCGATTCTGGGACCCTTGCCCAACTCGTCGCCTACCACCTCGGGCAGAGAGGCACCCTTCTTGCTGAGCGATATCATACCGCTCAGGTAGTCGTGCACGGCTCCTCCGAAGATGCAGCCCAGCACAATCCACAGATAGGCGGCTGGTCCGTACAGCATACCCAGGATGGCACCAAAGATAGGACCTGTTCCGGCAATGTTCAGAAACTGTATCAGGAACACCTTCCAGGTGGCCATGGGCATATAGTCCACACCATCTGCCATGGTGTAACAGGGTGTCTGACGGTTGGCGTCAAAACCGAAAACCTTGGCCACAAAAGTGCCGTACAAAACATATCCTAAGGCCAAAATGACCAATGATGTAACAAATGTTATCATGTCTTTATTCCTATTGAATGTTGTTTCCAAAAGACGGAAATCGGGCGCAAAAATACAAAATAAATCACAATTTGTAGCGCACACCCCTTATTTATTTTGCAGATTAGCACATTTTTCGTAATTTTGTGCGCAAATTATTACTATCATTGTATGTCGCATACACCTTATATATGTAAATGCGCGTGCGAGCGCATAAACAAAACTATATTATTATTCACCTTTTTCCTGTCTTTTTGCAACATGATGGTTGCCGATCCTGTGGCCCCCTTTCCGTTGCAGGATAACCTTGGCGATGGACTGTATCCCAAGCGTGAGGCACGTGCCGTATGGCTGACCACCATCAGCGGTCTCGACTGGCCCAGGTCAAAGGCAACCTCCTTTGCCGGACGCGAACAGCAAAAGCGTGAACTTTGCTACATGCTCGACCAGCTCAAGGCCATCAACATCAATACCGTTCTTCTGCAGACACGTGTTCGTGCCAGTACTATCTATCCTTCCAAGATAGAACCCTGGGACGTGGGACTTACCAGTCAGTACAATATGGACCCTGGTTACGACCCGCTTCAGTTTGCCATCGACGAGTGCCACAAGCGCGGAATGGAACTTCATGCCTGGGTGGTCACCATCCCGGCCTACAAGATTGCACAGACCAAGCAGATGGGTGCCTCGGGCATCCATGCCAAGAAGGCATCCCTCATCAAGAAGCACAACGAACAGTATTATCTCGACCCCGGCAATCCCGGAACGGCCGACTATCTCGTTGCCATCTGTGACGAGATAGTGCGCAACTATGATGTCGACGGCATCCACTTCGACTATATCCGCTATCCCGAGAATGCCAGCACCTTTCCCGATGCCGATACCTACAAGAAGTATGGCAACGGTCAGGACAAGGCACAATGGCGTCGCAACAACATCACGCGGGTGGTGCGTGCCATCTACCAGCGTGTCAAGAGTCTGAAGCCTTGGGTGCGCGTTTCCAGCAGTCCCGTGGGTAAGTTTCGCGACCTGAGTCGCTATTCGTCCAAGGGTTGGAACTGCTATAATGCTGTCTTTCAGGATGCTCAGGGGTGGTTGCAACAAGGCATTCACGATGCCCTCTATCCCATGATGTATTTCAAGGGCAACAACTTCTATCCCTTTGCGGCCGACTGGCGCGAGCAGGACAACGGTCGTTTGGTTGCTCCCGGTTTGGGCATCTATTTCATGGCTCCCGAGGAGAAGAACTGGCCTCTTTCCGACATCACCAACGAACTCTACTACACCCGTTCCTTGGGCATTGGCGGACAATGCTACTTCCGCACCAAGTTCCTGCTGGATAATGTCAAGGGCATCTACGACTTCCTCCACGACTCGTTCTATGCCTTCCCCTCGCTCACGCCTGCAGCCACATGGATCGACAACGTGCCACCTTCGGTTCCGCAGAACTTCCGCATCGAGATCCTTCCCAATGGCATGGAGCGTCTCATCTGGGATCCTTGTACCGACAACCTCGGCGGAGGCGTTCGCTACAACGTCTATGTCTGTCCCACCAATGCCATTGATGCCTCTAAGGCAGAAAACCTTGTGGCAACCGCCCTTCCCGAACCCTCTTACACCTACAATCCAGAGTGGCTTCGTCTGAAGGGTCTCTGTCTGCTCGTCCGTTCCATGGACCGTTGTGGCAACGAGAGTCCCCATCCCTCTGACGTGCCTTCCGAGGTTCCCTCTTCGGTTCATCGTTCCGACTTCTTCACGGCTGCTCTTACGCAATCCGCACCTTCTGCCTTGTCAGCCTCAGCAGTCCCCTCGGGAACCACATCTTCATCAACCGCCCATCCCGCCAAGGGCACCAAGTCCGTCGAAGAAGTGGTCCGTTATTACGGTTGTGTTCAGCCCGATGCCCAAGGCAACATCCCCCTTCCCTTGCCCCCTCGTTACATCGAGTTCTATGCCATTACCGACCTCCAGGGTCGCATCCTCGCCACCGGTCGTTATAACCTGAGCATCAACGTCTCTCGCATCCCCTCCGGTTGGTATCAGGTCCGCACCCTCGAAAAGAATGGCTCCTCTCGTGTCGTCCAAAAATTCTGGAAACAATAACCCAACCCTCAATCATCAATCATCAACCCTCAACCATCAATCCTCAACCATCAACCCTCAATCCTCAACCCTCAATCCTCAACCCTCAATCATCAACCCTCAATCCTCAACCATCAACCCTCAACCCTCAATCCTCAACCCCAAAATAACCCTCATTATGTCACGTATTTCAACCCTCATCATTTCCCTTTTCTCCTTTCACGCCACCTTGTTTGCGTGTGCATGTCAGTCATCATCCAATGACGCTCGTACAGCCCCTGTTTCCGATGGTTCTCCATCGGAAAACACCCCCTCTGCCGTTGATGGCCGTAGCACCCTCACCCTTGCCTTCACGGGCGATGTGTTGATGGGCACCAACCTCCCCGACAGCAGTTATATCACCCCCGACCGTGGTCGTTCGCTCTTCATCGAGTGCGACTCCATCCTTACCCGTGCCGATGTGGCCATTGGCAACCTCGAAGGCGCCTGCTACTATGGCACCAAGGCCGAGATCACCAAGAACGTCAAGTCGGGCAAGTCGTTCGTCTTCCGTATGCCCGGCGACCATGCCCAGCGCCTGGTTGATGCAGGTTTCGATGCTATGGGCATTGCCAACAATCATGCAGGCGACTGTGGTGCAACAGGCCGTCGCCTCACCCAGGAGAACCTCCGCAATGTAGGCCTCCAGTTCAGCGGACAGAAGGGAACCGCCGAGGAGACCGTCATCGTTCGCGATGGCGTCCGTTACGGATACCTTGCTTTCGCCTCTTCGTGCAGTAACACCCTCGACATGCAGGACGAGGTCTATCGCGACACCCTCATCGCCCGTCTCCGTCCCAAGTGCGACATCCTCATCATCACCTTCCATGGTGGAGCCGAGGGTAATGCCGCCAGTCACGTACCCTTCAAGTACGAGACCTTCTATGGCGAGAACCGAGGCAACGTGCATAAGTTTGCACACGACTGTATCGACCGTGGTGCCGACATCGTTGTAGGTCATGGTCCTCACGTCCCCCGTGCCATGGAACTCTACAAGGGTCATCTCATTGCCTACAGCCTTGGCAACTTCTGCTGTCCCTACCGTATGGGTATTGCCGGAGCCACAGGTTACGCCCCCCTCCTTTGGGTTGAGATCGACCCCAAGACCGGCGAGTTCCAGAAGGGTAAGATTCACTCCTACAAGCAGGTCAAGGGTGTAGGTCCCCGTCTCGACTCCACCCATGCAGCCGCTCACAACATTGCCACCCTCACCAAGCAGGACTTCCCCAACTCGGGCCTCACCTTCTCGGATGATGGCACCATCTCCAAATAACCCCGGTTACAGGGCCCTGTGCAACAGGCGCCAGCATTAGTGGGGTTAGCAATCGTGCTCGCCCCCTCTATCGCCTGTTGCACCTCGCCCTTTTATCGCCTGTTGCGCTTGCCCTCCATTCCCTCCAGCCTCCGTCCCCTCGGTTTTTCCCGAGGGTTCTCTCTTCCCATCCTGCCTCACCCCTCAATCCTCCATCCTCCGCTCAGCGGGCTTGCCCGATGCTT
The DNA here is from genome assembly GCA_045643405.1 of Bacteroidaceae bacterium. GTDB lineage: Bacteria > Bacteroidota > Bacteroidia > Bacteroidales > Bacteroidaceae > Physcousia. The sequence continues at coordinate 9,342 of JAZUKS010000138.1, forward strand.
TCGTAGCGAAGCGGAGAAAGAACCTTCAACCTTCACCGCGCCAGCCTTCTATAACCTCTAACCAATAACCAATAACCTTTCATCCTCAACCTTCAATCCTCAATCCTCAACCATCAATCATCAATCATCAACCATCTCCCCTCACCCCCTCCATCCTCCGCTCAGCGGGCTTGCCCGATGCTTTCGTAGCGAAGCGGAGAAAGAACCTTCAACCTTCACCGCGCCAGCCTTCTATAACCTCTAACCAATAA
>JAZUKS010000139.1:0-22560 GCA_045643405.1 Bacteroidaceae bacterium
GAGGATAAGCTCGTTCATCTCTTCTACTGTATTGAAGTTCTGTGAGATGTTACCACGGAGCTTAACAGCGAACTTGCCAACCTTTGCAAACTTAGCAGTAGATACGTTCAACTCCCAACCCTTGTTGCGCATGGTACCTGCATTTACCCAGTTGAGGGTGCTGAAACCGTTGGCAGCAGAGATGCGGAGACCTGACATGAGCAAGTCGGTAGTCTTCTTGTCGTATGCCTCGAACTCGAAGTTCAGAAGGTCATCCAACAAACTGAGGTTAAGACCGATGTTCCATTGCTGTGTCTTCTCCCACTTCAGGTTGGTAAGAGAGAGGTTGTCGGGACGGACAACAGAGTGACCGTTGTAGTAACCTGCTGAACTGTACTTGTTGTACTGGTTGCCACCAGCGCCACCGGTGTTACCGGTAATACCCCAAGATGCACGGAGGCCCAACATGCTGATGTACTTTCTGGTCTTAGCCATGAAGGCCTCGTCGATGACATTCCAACGTCCAGCGACGCTGGGGAATGTTCCGTACTTGTGGCCACGTCCGAAAGCAGTCTTACCATCGGTACGCAATGTTGCGTCGAGCGAATACTTACTCTTATATGAATAATGTACCTGTTCCATGAATGAGTGACCACGCCACTCGCTGTTGCTTGCGCTGGCACCCTTCATCAGGGCAACTACGGTAGGATCGGTAATGCCGTCGGGCACGTTCCACAACTCGAGGTTCTGGGTAGAACTGCTACCGGTCTCCATCTCGAAACGAACCAAAGCAGAAAGACTATGATCCTTATTCTTGAAGGCAGAGTAGTAACGCAAGTCATGACGGGTAGTGAAACCTAATGACTTGTACTCGCTGTTTGCCACGAGGTTACGCTCGTTGTTGGCAAGGTTAGCGCTGTTGTCACCACCCCATACCCAAGACATGGGCTTGAGTGAAGAGGGACAATACTTGTCGTCACTGGTGTTGTAGATGTTCAACTGAACGTCGCCCACATAATCCAAACGGTGTGAGTCACCGTCCTTACCCAACAACTTGTAGGTAACGTCGAACTGAGGGGTCAAGTTGTACTGCTTCATCAACCACCATGCGCCATAAGCACGAGCAACGGGGTTACCGTTGGTGAAACGGTCACGCAGTTCGTAGCTGGTGTAGTGACCATCGTTGGTGATGGCAGAAGTATTGGTGCTTGAAAGGGTAGCAGCGATGGGCAACATGTTGAAGTAGTTGCCGGTAGGTCTGCCCATCTCGTCATACTCATAGATGCTCATGTTAGGCATTGCACCATAAGCACGCGCCAAGATATCGTTACCGTAGTTCTTGTGGTTGTTGGTGAAGGTCATGTTCACGGTAGCACGGAACTGGATGCGGTCGCTCACGTTGTAGTCAATCGCAGTACTCTCGGTGAACTGGTCCATCTTCTGACCGATAACCGAACCGGTTGACTTGTTGTAACCAGCACCAATACGGAAGGTAGCCTTGTCACCACCACCAGTGAGGTTCACGTAGTAGCGATGCTCCTTACCAAACTGGGTTACAGCATCAATCCAGTCTGTGTTGTGAGTGTAGTGGTTGTAGATGTAAGGCATTTCTGTGTTGTAGTCCAACTCGGGAATTGCTGTTGCAGTCTGAGTGGGATTGTAGTATGCCTCCTTCAACATCATGGTATAACCATCACCGTTCAACATGTTGTAACCAGCGGGCTGCCAGGTACCGTTGAACTTATAGCTGAAGTTAACCTGAGTAGGACCTCTACGACCGCGACGGAGCTTAATCTCGATAACACCGTTAGAACCCTTAACACCCCACTTTGAAGCAGAGGCAGCGTCCTTCAGTACGGTGATGCTCTCGATATCCTCGGTGTTCACGTTCAAGAGGGTAGAGAACTGTTCCTCGTTGTCCATATCCTCGAAGTTGATGGTCTGAGCATCATCGGGCAATTCGAAGATGTGGTCGTTAACGACGATCAAGGGCTGAGCGTTACCGTTAATGGTTGTGGTACCGCGCAAACGCATGGTAGTACCAGAACCCAGGTTACCTGAGTTGGCAACGACGTCAAGACCTGCGATCTGGCCCTGAAGAGCCTGGTCGACAGACTCGAAGGCCAAACCTTCCATGTCGCTCATATTAAAATTGGATACCGCGCCTCCGTACTCGCGCGCGGGAATATCGAGACCTGTAGTAGGAGCCTTCTTCTTACCGACAACCACCACATCCTTCATGATCTTGGTGTTGTCGGCGAGCTTTACCTTGAAGACGGTCTTGGAACCGATGACCTGAGTGAAGGACTTGTAACCCATGAATGAAATCACCAATGTGTTCTTGGGGTCCTTGATGGTCATGCTGAAGTTACCATTGTAGTCGGTAATAGCCTGGCTGATAATACGATTATTCTTGTCCAACTCTTTTACGTTGGCACCAACTACCACGTCGATGTCATCGGTCACAGTACCTGAGATACGTCTTGACTGTGCGCTGGCTGGAAGGGTCGCCAAAAGGCTGACGATTCCAAGCATTACGAATTTGATAAATCTTGTCATGGCAGTACGTTATTAGTGGATTGCAAATTCTTTCATATACTCTTTGGCTTGAGAGGGAGTAGCCCAAGTGCTGTCATGACGTCCGTTCTTCAACGCTACATGGTTGAGGATACCGGGAATCTGATGGATGACAGTAAAACTTGATGCAGAAATCTTGATACCATTCATAGAACTCTGTCCGGTAGGATTCTTTGAGCAGACCATATCACGAGCCAATACGTTGTAGCGACCAGAGATAGGCTCCCAGTTGCCACCGCTTACGTCGCGAACCGAGAGTACGCCGTTTTCACGCTTTACGTTAATCTTGACGAACAAACCCTTGGTGTTGTCGTAGCTTGAGGTAACGTAGTCGGTGCTCTCGAAGTTGCTGTTGTCAACGAATACGCTGTTATCGGCAAAATGATAGCGAACGAAGTTGGTCAGATAAGTGATCTGAGCCTGCAGGTACAGACTGTCGGTTGCTGTGAGAGCCTGGTTACCATCAGCATCTACGCATGAATTGTAGTAATCCATGATGCCATCCCATGTGGGCAGACCGTTGGCAACTGCCTCCTCCATTGCTTCGTCTGTGGGGACGAACAAAGTGTAGTGGTAGTTGTTGTAGAACTGCACATTGTAGTCGATAGCGTCGTTGTTGTTTACGAAAAGCTGGAACTTCTTGATCTCAGCCTTCTGCTGTGAAGCAGTCAGCTTCTTGGTGTCCACCAAACCGCAAGCCTTGATGATGTCCTCGTTGGGAGTACAGCAATACTCGTAGAACTTGGTGTAGTACTCGCTGTCGTACTTACCACCGTTGGTGAGGTTGTTGTAAACACTCTTCGAAGCGGGGATGACGGGACTGTCAAGAATGTAGGTGGTACCGTTGTTCATTGCGTGTTCGTCGGTAACATTGTTCTCCTGGATACCCTTCAGTTCGGTGTAGTAACCCTTGTTCTCCTCGCTGATAATACCTGTGATGCCGGCAGCCTCGTTCTCCAACTGGAAACCACCCTGCACCTTCACTACCTTTCCATTGGCACGTGTCACCTTGACGGGAGAGTAGTTCTTGGTAATGTAGTAGTTGTCTATGTCGCTGTCAATCTCATCGAGCTCATCCAACACGATGGTGTGGCTCTCAAGAATATCCTTCAGACGGTTGGTGATCTCATCATTGCTGATGCTCTCCAAAGAATAGCTTGTACCAATGGTACCGGTAGCAGCGTCATAGCTGTACTTGTTCACATTGATGGGGAAAGTACCATTCTTGTAGTTGAGGCTCAGCACGCGAGGTTTCTTGCTGGTAAAGCTGACGGGGTCGTAGTAGTAACGCATACCCTTATCGCTGGGCAACAGGAAGACGAACTGACTCTGCATAGCCTTGAGGTATGCGTAGTAGTTCAGTCGCATGTAGTCGGTTGCAGAGGTTGAACCGTTGTAGACAGCCCAACGCATTACCAGGTTGGTACCACTGATGAAGGCAGGAGCTGCAACTGAGGTGTAGTCGGCAGGACCGTAAACCTTATCGGTCAGGTAGATGACACCATTGTTGGCAAGCAAGGCCTTCTTTACGTGCTCCTGGTCGTCAGCATAGAAGATCTGATCCTGAGCATCGTCGCGCAAGGTTGTCATCTTGCTGGGAACAGAACCGGTAAAGCTGGGGAACATGATGATGTTGAGCAGAGAGCGCAGGGTACTCATGGGAATCTGGTCGATCTGCTTGTACAAGTCGTCAAGGTTGGTAGGAGCGGTGTAGCTGATCTCTTCAGGAGTTCCCTCCTTCAGGTAATAGGTACGGATCAACTGCCAACCACCACCGTCGCGGGTGAAGTACTTCCACAAGGTCTCGTCGGTGGGAACGTACATGGCAGCCATGTCATACTGTGCGTTGGCTTCCTCGTTGTAGAATGCGTTCCATGCAGGGTCAAATTTCAAGGTGACATCGGTAGAAGCTGCGTCGCGGAACGTATTGCCCATGGGGTCCTTGTTCAGTGAAGTGTGACCCCAGCTCAAGTCGCTGAAATAGCGCTTGGTGAAGATGGAGTCGTTCCAAGTGATACCACGTGATGCCATAATGTCGGTATAGGCACGTGTCACGGTTCTGTTGTAGAAAGGTACAGACCAACGGTCAAGCATGTGGCTGAAGATGTTGGTCTCGCCATTGGTTCGGATCATCTCTGCCATGTTGGGCAGGGGTGTGATCAGCTTGGAAGTCTTGTTGACGTAACCGTTCTCACAAACGGCGTCCTTCTCTATCAACTTGGCGTCGTAGATGTGAACGTCGGGTGTGTTGCGAGGCTCGTTCATGAAGATGGCGAAGTCCTCGTCGGTAATGCTGTTCTTCTTGAGGTGCTCGTTGGTGAAGTGTACCATCATGCTCTCAGAAGAGTCGTTGACCAGGTAAAGACCATTACCGCCATTCTCTGCGCGGAATCTCCACCAATAGTCCTTTTCGTCATTGCCCACGTTGTAGTTCACGGGCAGCGATTTACCATCCAGGTAACTGATGGTGTCGGTTGTCTCAACGTCTGTGTAACGACGCATGAACTCACCACGTGTCATTGAACCACCCACCAGGTTGCTGGCAAGGTTCTCCATAACGATGGCATTGTTGAGCATACTGGTGTGAATCAACAGTTTTTTCTGTGACACACTCAGATTCTCGTAACTGGTAGCATTGTGCCAAGGATTGCTCTCGGGCAGTTCGGCGTTCTTCTTGAAGAACTCTTCCCAGGCTTCGTCATCTGCTACAAACACGGTCTTTGAACCAGTACGTGAAAGCACTTCTGTCAGAGGTCGTGCATTCTTTGGATTTACATCGGCATCACCCAATAGACGCAGGTAGTTGGTGTACTTACCCTGTGATTCCAAGCTCTCGTAGATGCTTGAATTCAAGTACGCTGGTTTCTCGTCGTCCAGCAGGTACTCGTCCTTGCATGATGATGTAACGCCGCAGGCTGCAAGCAAGAACAGCATGTAGGATGCTGACTTACCCATGTTGCTTAAACGGTTTCTCATACAGTTTGAATTAGGTTTTTATTATAGATTTATTTTATTTTTTCAGGTAGTTTTAAGAGCGTCAGTTTTTCAAAGGCATAGTTTGTCCCTAATGTTTTTACATGCGCTCGTGCGTTCTCCTTTACAAAATTAGTGAAATAATCTCAAATTTCACATCCTTTTTGCTAAAAAAGTTTAATTTTAACACTTGAAAGTCAAAAACAGTCAACTTTTTGTGCAATAATGTGCTACGATGTCTCACGCGAAGGTGCCAAGAGCACGAGGAAATCGATCTGGTCGAAGTACCTCACACGAAGGCACGCGCCAGGCATCCCCGCAGGGGTGACACTTCGCTCGTAGGGCACGCGAAGGCACGAAGATCACGAAGGAAGAAAAATTTAGGGACCTTAATTCGGCCCAAGAATGCGCAATGCGCTCAAAAATAAATCCATGAAATCTGCGTCATCTGCGTCTGATTATTTCATGCGAAGTAGTGGTGAAAAAAATCTCCGTCAAGTCGATGACCTGACGGAGATGATTGTTTTGCGAATTAGGGAAGCGTTTTTTACTATTTGTTTTTGTATTGATGCTATTGTAAAATATCTTCCGATAATCGTTCCGCTTTTCCTTTGCTTCAATGGGGTAGTGCGTGAGTGTTGTAGCCATGAAGTCTTTCTGACTTAGAGTTGGCTTTTACTTCACGACCTTCTTGCCATTGATGATGTACACACCCTTGTTGGTGGCTCTTGAAACGGGACGGCCCATCATGTCGTAGATAACGGGAGCCTTGTCGCTCATCTTGATACTCTTGACGGGTGTCTCAACCTCCTCAACTGTGTAATCTCCATAGTAATACAAGCGGAAGTTGTCGAAGATGGTCCATGAACCGCCATCTGAAGTCTTGGTCTGGATACCCACCTTCATGGTGTTCTGAGTGGTGGTGGTTACCATAACCTCATTCTCGTACAAACCTTGTGCAAAGTATTTGCTGGCACCCTCCATACTGTTGGGGATGTAGACCTTGCTGACGGGCATCTTGTCGTTGGTATCCAACTTCTTTGCTGATGCGTCATCGTAAATATTCTTTAATGCAATCTGCTTGCTCTTTATGTAGAGCAAACCTTTCACATTGCTGTTGCCAGCCTTCCAGTCAGTATAAGTGGCATCCCATGCCTTGGGGCGCTGGAAAGCCTGTGCCATAAGCTTGTAAGTGCCTTTGGGAACCTTCAAGGCTGTGGTCTGGTTAAAGTCAGCACTCTTCTCAAAGAACTCCGCACAACCGTAGTTTACGGTAGCGTTTGTCGACCATCCAGAGCAGTCCTTGTCGATGTCCGCATTGACCAAGAGGAAGGTTAGGTCGTAGGGATGTCCCAGGTCGGTTACCTTAGTGTCTGCCAGGAACTGTATGAGGGCGGTCTTCAGGTTTTCTATGGACTTGTTGTACACGGCGGGCGAAGTGTAGTCCTCTCTGCTCTCTGCCATGAAGATCTCGTTCTCAATAGCCTCGTAAATGTCTGCTACGCTTACGCTGGCATCCTTGCTTGTGTGAGGCACCTTGATAACCTCCTTGACCTGCTCGATGAGCTCGTTCAATTCCTGTGCCTTGATGTTCATGGCCTCTTCCTCGTAGCCCTTAGTTTCTTCGGCTTTGAGCAATAGCCAGCGCTGTGCGGTGGCCGAGTTGGAAGCGTTGTATTCGCTTGTGCCTACGTTGTAGTATTCGCTTGTCGTAGCGGTTGCAGCCCTGCGTGTTCCGCCTTCCATGGCATAATGACCATTAGCAGTCAGAATCCAGAAACTCTCGATGCTGAAGCTTCCGGTCTTGATGGCCTCTCTGCATGGCATCAGGTGGAACTTCTCCGTAGTGGTGGCACTACTCTTGGATGCAGCTTTGATGTTACTGCTGCTGTTAGTCAGATACTTGCCAGTACCTACGTGCTGGAAGATGTAGTAACTGGTCTTGGGGTCGAAGGTGATGTTCCAAGCGAAGTTGTCATCCTTTACGACTTCTGAAGCATCCATGGGGATACTTCTCAGTGTGCCGGTATTGGTGATGGTCAGATAAGCATCCGCACCACCATTGTCGGCACTCTCGCACTTGATGTAGTACTTCGTGTTGTCGTCCTGTGCAAAGGCATAGGTGGGGGTGGCAAAGCCACGGCTAGAGGTACTGATTAGACCGTCCTGATGCATGGCATGGGTGATGAGCACATTACCGTAGTAGAGCAACTGGTTCGAGGGCTGATAGCTATCCTCGTGCGCACCGTTGATGCCATAGCCCAGGTTCAGGGTTCCCGTGGCCGTTCCTGCCCACATGTGGGTTCCGTCGCCTTGCATGTAGGCACCCTCGTTGTTCTCGAGGAAGCGTACCATCTTGGTGGCCTGGGGACCCAGCCACTTGCCACTGCTTGTGCCCGAACGCAGGTCGGAGTTGTTGTACCACTCGTTGGTGGTACCTACGCCAACGCCGTGGTTGGTCTCGTGAAGCAATGTTCCGGTTTGCTGGTACGAGGCGGTCTGACTGACACGCATCCAACCGCCATACGAGCAGTCTGCCGTTCCGCCACCGGCACCAGCACCGGGTACGTAGTGCACGTTGAGGTACAGACCGTTGATGTTTGAGAGGGCGTTGTACATCCATACGCATTCCTGCATGGCGCTGTTGATGCGGTAGTTCTCCTCCTGGTTGCCGGCGTAGTCGTAACCGCACGAAACGGTACCCTTGGGCAGGGTGGCAATCTTTACCGTCTCACCATAGCTCAACTGGTATCCGTTGGTCAGGGCATACGCGCGTACATAATATATAGTAGCGGGTTCCAGTCCCTCCATTCTGTACAGGTTTCCGTTGCTACTGAAGTAAGTGGTTGTCTTCTTGTCAAAGATGGTAGGTTCGGGATTCGTGCTCCAGCAAAGACCTTTCTCCTTGATGGCAGCGCCATTGTTCTTGATGGTGCTTCGTCCCAGGCAGATGGTCGAACCCATCGCCACGTATGAGTTTGTCGTCACTTCGGGCACGGCTCCGGTAGCATTGGCGATCTTCTCCTTCAGGTCGTTGATCTCGGCCTCGAGGGCAGTCTTGCGTGTTGCCAGACTGTCTGCGTTGGCCACTTTCTGGAACAGTCTGAAGTTGTCGATGGCAACCCAGTTACCCGTACAGCTCTGCAGTTTCACGCCGATGGTCACGTCCTCTCCCTCGGTAACGGTAAACACCACGCTGTATTGTCCGGCTTCGCTGATTTCCGTCTGCTCGGAACCTGCATAGATGAAGGCTCCGGTCTGCGCTTTCGTGCTTGAGGCTTGCGTGTTCTGTGCGCTTGCCACCAGCGTGTAGGTTCCTTCGGGCAGGTTGCGCAATGTCTGGAACATACCTTGGTTATTGCCGAGTTTGGTTCCGCCCGATTTCCACAGTTCCATGAACACCTCACCGTTTTTCTGCGTGAAGCCAGTACCTACGTTGTAGGTGAAACTGCCGGGATTGGTCCATGCCGCAAAGCGTGCGCCGAAGTCAGCATTCTCGATGTACTTCTTCGTCACCTCCGTGCTCTGGGCATTCATTTGTATGGCATTGGCAGCAACCAATGCCATCAATGCATATTTCTTAATCATTGACTATAATTTTTTTGCTTTGTTTGCCTTTCTTGATAATGTACACGCCCGATGTCACTTTCTTGTTGGGCATTACGCGCTGACCTGCAGCGTTGTAGATCTCAACGTCCTTGTCGTCGCAACTGATCACGCCACCATGTGTGCTGACGGCGAATCCCTTCAACTGACTGTTCATTACGTCGCTGATGGCCGTGATGACGGGAGCATCATCGGCAGAACCGTTGGGGTCATCGCTCAGGATGATGTAACCGATATGGTCGCCGTATTGCTGTGCATCCTTGGGGGCGTTGGTCGCTGTTCCGTCAAGCTGGCGCTTCACGTTGCGCGATGTAATCAGTCCGTCGTCATCCTTGTTGGATGTGGCGATGGTGCTCATGCGGAACACGCTACAAACGGGGTAGTTGTCGGTCTGAGGACCTGCCACGATGTAGGGATTGATGAGGTGAAGCAATTCGTTGTCTGCTCCGTAGAAGCTGATCTTGCGTGTTGCCGAACCATAGACGAACGTCTCGTTGTCAACACCGGCGCTCAGCAACTTTCCGCCACCGATCGATGCCTGGCCGGGAGAGCAGGCAAAGTAGTTGACGGTCTCCGACATGAACGACTTGTTCGTGATGCCCTCCTGACGTGCCAGTTTGATGTCGAATCCCTCGTTCGTGATGTTCGATATCTTGACGGTTACAGGGGGATAATTGATTGCACTGCAAACGGTTGAGGCAACAACGATGGGCGTGATGCCTGCGGGATAAGCCTTGGGGAAGGTGATGTGTACTACCTCATCCTTTATCTTGCCCACGGTCTGCGACATCAGCATCATCTTGTCGTTGATTTCGATGACCGTATCCTTGGGCAGGACGATGTAGTCCACCGTCTCGGGCTTGTCAATGCTGACGGGCTCGTTGAGTTGCCAGGGCTGGTAGCGGAACTTGAAGTTGGTTTTGGTGATGGCCTGAATCTGGTTCGAGATACCGTTCTTGGTGTTCTGGTTCGATACCAGTCCCATCACGATGTAGGGCACTTCCTCGTAGGCAACCAGGTCGGCGGTTGTAGACTCCTCTCCGGCAACGGACAGCTGTCCGTATTGCAACAGACCCACGCTGTTGGCGGCTGCAATGGTCACCGTGTAGGTGCTGGTTGTGAAGTTCTTCTTGCTGGCTCCGATTGTGTAGTATTCCTTGACCTGGTAGGTGTGCAATCCTGTCTCGGTAGCGCTGGTGACGAAGCTGTACTTGATGTCTTCCTTCTCGCTCTTGTCCTTGAGTTCCACGTCGCCCACTTTCTCAAACTTGCTGTCACCGGGACCCTTGTATTCCACCACGATAGAGTCGAGCATGTCACCATTAGGGTCGGTCCAGTTCAGTTCCACCTTTCCGGTCTTCTTGGTGTAGCTTCCGCTCAGGTCGCTCGGAGCGCTGTACACAATCTTGGGCACGTACTCGTTCTGTGCGTTATATGCCAGTCCGGTTTCCATCTTGGCATAGTATTCGCCCAGTTTGGTCAGTTTGCCGTCGTGCCAGATATGTGTGCCGGCAGCCTCGCTGTTCCAGTAGTAGTAGCGCTCCACGCGGGGATTGCTGTTCAGTACGTCAAGGATGGGTTTGGTGTTGTCGTACAGCACCTTCTGGTTGGCCTCGCTCACGCTTCCGGGATCGCTCACGGCACCCCAGAATCCGTTGTGGCCCCATGACGAACCCCATACCCACTCTGAGATCCAGATGGGACGGCCGTTGCCGTACTCGTCGCTGTACCAGTTCAGACTGTTGAAGGTACCTGCGTTCCAGTAGCAATGCAGGTCGAGGATGTCGCATCGCCATCCGCGCTTGTCAATCTCGGTGATGAACTGCTTGAGGTGGTTCATGCTACCGTCGTGGCTCGACTCCGAGCAGAGACGCATACCTGTACGCATCAGGTTCTGCCAGTTGTCAAGAACGGTGGCTACGTCCTGTGGGTGGTCGTCGCTCGAGTTGCCGGGCTCGTTGTTGGTCTTCATGTGGCAAGAACCCGTTACGCCACCGCAGGTGGAAGCCGATGGCCAGTCCTCGTAGATGTGGTTGGGCACCCATTCCACGTCGGGCAACAGACTCTCGTTGCCCTGTGCCCAGTCAAAGCACGATGTGGTGTTCAGTTTGTCGTTGGCCTCCTTCGAGGTGTCGTGAACGCCTGCCTTTGAGGCATTGTACCACTTGAAGAGTCGGTACGACGAAATCCTGCCGTTCAGGGGAGCGGGGACGTTGGGAATCTCCAGGTCTTCCATGTCGGCAATGAAGCAACGGCTGTATCCCCATCCACCGGTTCCTACGGCGAAGGTTACCATGTAGCCACGCTTCAGCTTGAACGAACGGATGTTGTTGTTGAGGTTGTTCTTGGTCAGTGTCTTCATGAATCCGCCCGAACTGCCCTCGGTGTAGCTCTGGTTCGACTCGCCACCGTAGTTCTCCTCGGTGTAGCAGGTAAGGGGCTTGATGTCGGATGCGTAGGGGAACACGATGGCTCCGCGGTTGAACATCTTCACCTGGCAGTTTTTACCGTTTACGGCCTGCTCTCCGTTGATGTAGACATGGTTTTCCAGCCAGTTGCTGATAACCTTGCTGGGTTTCACTTTCTTGATGATGAGTACGGCGTGTTCGGTGTTCTCGATGTCCACGCTACCCATAGCGCCAAAGGGAGATGCGTCGGTGATGACGTAGTCCACATCCTCGGTCAGCTTCACAGCTCCGCTGACGGAACTCACTTCCTTGGTCGTATTCTTACCCCCTGCTGTCGTGGCGCACAGCAACATGGCTATGGTAAAGGCCTTTATTTTCATGGATTCTTTTGCTTTTTGTTTTTTTTAAAGTCTTTAAAGCCCTTAATTAAGGTCTTTAAAGTCTCTAAAGTCTCTAAAGTCTTTAAGTTCTCTAAAGTCTCTAAAGTCTCTAAGGCCCTTAAAGTCTTTAAACTTTAAAGCCCTTAAAGCCCTTAAAGTCCTTAATTTAACTCCTCTAACTCCTTTAATCCTCTTAATGTCACTTTGCCATGAACTCCTTGAGTCTCTTTTGCTGTGCCTGGTAGTTCTTCAGGCTGGCCTCGCCGTTCAGGGTTGCCTTGATTTCCTTGATCATGGCGTCGCGGTTCTGCAACTGGTAGAGGGTGAGGGTGGGGACAGAACGCTTTCTGAGGTGCTCAGCCTCCATGCTCAGTTCGCTCCATGCCTTCAGCAATGCCTCTTCCTCGGCGGTGATGGCAATCACGGTTCCGTGACGGGGCGTAAAGGCGCCTGTTGTCTTGGTGTCCTGTACTCGGGTAAACTTCAGCAGGTCTGAACTCTTGCAGAACTGGTAGTGTCCGGCCATGTAGCAGTCGTACATCAGGCACCAGTTGCCATCGTGCAGACGGAACACGCCGGCACCCTCCACCGCGTCGTTGGTGTCCTGGCAGAAACCGTCCAGCAACTTCCACTCCTTGTAGTTGTGCAGGTCCTTGGCGATGAACTGCTTGATGCCTTTCTGGCGTCCGTTCTCTGTCTTGAAGAATACGTGGTAGTCGCCGTTGTCGTCCTTCACGATGTCGGTATCGATGGCTGCGTCGCCTGTGTCAAACAGTACCTTGGGCTCGCCCTCGAAGTCGCTGAAGTCTGCGTTGGCATAGCAATAATACACCTTGTCGTAGGGGATGCTTCCGTCATCGGTCAGTAGACTGAAGTACACCATGTACTTGCCCACGCTGACATCGTAGATGGTCTGTGGAGCCCATACGCGGGTCACGCGTGCAAAGTGTGTGCCCTTGTACTTCTCGGGGAAGTGGATGGTGTGATGCTCCCAGTTGATGAGGTTCTTGCTACGAAGGAGTACCATGCCTCGGTTGCTGGCCCATCCCTGACTGCTGGCCATGTCGGTCACCACCTGGTAGAAGTATCCGTCCTCGCCACGCAGGATGTGGGGGTCGCGCACTGCCTTCTTCAGCGCGATGGAGTCGCTGGCAATGACGGGGTTTCCGTTGTTCAGCGGGTTCCATGTCCAACCGTCGTCACTTAGGGCATAGCGTATCTGCTCCTCGGCGGGAGCGTTGCCTGTGAAGTAGGTGAACAAGTAAGACTTGTAGTTTACTGCCTTGCCATTGGGCTTAGCCTGAGCGTTTGTCATGGTGGTCATTCCCAGGAGGAATGCAACTGCAATTTTTGATAGCTTAGTCATAAGGTTATTATGTTTTAGTTTATTGATTCGCTGATGCAAAGATATACAAAAATTGCCAATTCTCCAAATATTCGCGCGTATATGTGCGCAAAAAGTTGCGCTTCCTTATTCTTTCGTCTTCTCGTAATTCTGTTTCAGTCGTTCCTGGAAGGCATTTACAACGAATCATCCCAAAAATATAAGGGTCTTTGTTCTTTTGGTCGTCGCTTTGCTCCTCAAAATCTTTGTGACGAATCAAACGAAAAATCTTTGAGACAAATACCTTATGCTTTTTTTGAGCGTTTTTTGGCGTTTTTGGTTTCTCTTAAGTCCAACTGCCTCACTTTACGATCTCCTCCACCATCTTCTCGATGGCGCTACCACGCAGTCCTCTTTTCAGGATGGTGCCGTCGGGACCGAAGAGGATGATTTCGGGGATGCCGAGGATGCCATACGCATCACTGCCGGCATTCTCTGCGTTCATGATCTGGGGGTAGGGGATGCCAAGTTGCTCAATTGCCTTCAGCGTGTCCTTGGGCTTGTCCCAGGTGGCAACGCCCAGCACGGTGAACTTGTCGCCCTTGTGCTTGTTGTACACCTCGATGAGGTTGGGAATCTCTGCCTTGCAGGGACCGCACCAGCTGGCCCAGAAGTCCACCAATACGTACTTGCCCTTGCCCACGTAGTCGCTCAGCTTCTGCACCTTGCCTTCGTACTTCGCCTCGAAGTCCACGAACATCTTTCCTTCGGCAGTGGCCGATGAGGCATTCTCGGCTTCTGCTTCCTTCTTTGCACGAGCCTCCTGGCTGGCCTTGTTCTTGTCAACCAGGGCCTTCAGCATCTTGCCGACCTTCGACTGCTTCACGGCATCCGTTGCCTCGTCGTAAAACTGTCCGTTGGGATTGACGAGCATGGTGTAGCATGCCACGGCTCCCGCCTCGTCCTTGTGCGTCTTGATGTAGTTCTCCAAGGTTTCCTTTCTCTCGTTGACCAGTTGGGTGTATTCTCCTATGATTTTGTCGCGCAGGGCATTCAACTCCTCCATGCTCTTGCCTTCTGCCTCCTTTTCTACCTTCTCCGCAAAGGCGCGCACCTTGTTGTCGGCTATTAGCAGGGTCTTGTCGGCATTGCCCCATTGCTGGTAGAACGTTGTTCCCCCGATGGTGAACGCCTCCTTGGTGATCTCCACCTTTGCCTCTTCGCCGGGTACCAGTATCGTTTGGACCCGGTTCATGCTGATGCCTTCCGCACCGTTGCCGATGGCGGGAATCAATATGATGCCCCTTATGTCGCTTGTCTTGCGGGTATAGCTGAACTTCCCTTCCTTCACTTCTGCCGAGTCCTTGCTTTCCACGTCGAATTCCATGTCCTTGTCGCTCACATAGATGTACATCTTCTGCGAGTTCAGTTCCTTGGCTACTGTGCCTTCTATCTTGCATGTTTTCTGTGCCATTCCGGACAGGGATGCCAGCGTCGTTGCGAGTGCTATGATGAGTCTTTTTGTTGTCATGTCTTGTTTCTTTTTTCTTTGTTGCAAAGATACACATTTTTTCTCAAATTGCAAAACGAAATATGAGAAAATTGAAGACCCCGATTGATGATTGAAGGTTGATGATTGATGATTGATGATTGAAGGTTGAGGATTGAAGATGGAAGATTAAATCAACCAAAAACGGTCAAAAACGGTCAAAAACGATGGACGCTGTTTCTCTTATAGATTTTTCGTTTGATTTTCATTTTGATTTTGAGGGAGCCTGCGACCGACCCCTTAATCAAACCATCAAATATTTTTGGGTTGATTTTCAACAAGGATTTCCTCTCGTGAGGATGTTTTAGACGCGAATTACACGAATTCCGTTGACGATTGATGGTTGATGGTTGATGATTGAATCAACCAAAAACGGTCAAAAGCGGTCAAAAACGATGGACCCTGTTTTTCTCATAGATTTTTCGTTTGATTTTCATTTTGATTTTGAGGGAGCCTGCGACCGCCCCCTTAATCAAACCCATCAAATATTTTTGGTTTGATTTTCAACAAGGATTTCCTCTCGTGGGGATGTTTTAGACGCGGATTTCACGAATTTCATAGATAATCTTGACAAATACCATCAATACCCTTTTGAACATGTGGTACTTCGCACTTGTGGTCTTATTCACGCTCGGTCTTATATGAGCACGCTCATACCGGCCGTTCATGAATCATCCCACACCCCTTCGGGGCGCACATGCTCAAAAGTAAAATACAAAAAAATACCGTTTCGTTTCCATTTCCAGAGGAATAGAGCCCTCCCCCGAGTGGGCTACCTCAAGCGAGTTTCGGTGACCGCTTCCCCCTAAAGGGGGGCGGGAGGGGGCTGCCTCCTGTCAACATCTTTCCTTCCTCCGTCCTTCACCCGATGTGAACCTTACGTTTGCACGAGGATCCCCTGCAAATTACACAGGCACTACGGAAGCACCTCAGGTGCACCTCGTGTAATGCTCGGAAACTCTCCTCATTATCAATACGTTATAATTCTAAAATCTTGACAAAAACGGTCTTTTTCCGCTCTTTTTCGGTTGCGGAGTCATTGCTCGGTGCGATATAATGTAAAGAAATTTATATAAAGGCACGGAATATAGGAAAACAAGAATAAACAAAATGAAAAGAAGTCATCGCGCTTCTCGGAGAGGCTTTAAACACGAATCTCCCGAATAGCACGAATAAATCTATGAAATTCGTGTAATTCGTGTCAAAAACATCTCCACGAGAGGAAATCCTTGTTGAAAATCAAACGAAAAATCTATGTAAGAAACACCGTCTATCGTTTTTGCCCGTTTTTGGTTGATTTAATCTTCCATCCTCAATCTTCCACCCCTCCATCCTCAATCCTCAACCGTCTTGTCACACTTGTCACACCGTCACACGGAAAAAAAGCGAAAAAAAATTTTCCTTCTTGACGAATATAAGTCCGAAATAGCAGATGAAGTAACGAAAGCGGTGATTCATTCCTCATTTGATGCTTACCGCCCAACCAGCACAAGAAACATGTTTGCAGGTTTGAAGAACCTTACCAGCATCGAGGGTATGCAATACCTGCATACGGATAGCGTGACGGATATGAGTTCTATGTTCGGGGATTGCTGTGCTCTGACCTCGCTGGATGTGTCGAAGCTCAATACGCAGAACGTGAGGGATATGAGCTATATGTTCTATGGTTGCAGTGGCCTGACTACCATCTATGCTTCTGAGCAGTTTGTCACAAGCAAAGTAGATGGTGACTATATTTTCAATAACTGCCAGAAATTAGTAGGTGCTGTGGGCTATGATGAGAATAAAACAGATTGCGACATGGCGAGCTTCAGCGGTTACTTCACGAAGGCCATCAAGGGTGATGTGAACAACGACAAGCGTGTCAGCATAGCCGACATTGCCGAGATGATCAAGATACTCAACAACAAGGGCGACAACCATGGCATTTATGCTCCCGTTGACATGAACGACGACGGAAAGATAGACATGAAGGACATGGAGGACCTGAAGAAGTTGGTGGGGAAATAGAATACCTCAACGCCATCAACAAAGACAAGATATACATCCGCATGGATCTCACCCACAACAATGAGTCCTATGTCTCACCCCTCATGGATGGCATTGACCTCCAGACCTACTACGACCAGATTAAGGCAATGGTCAAAGAGAAGACTGGGCGATCCATGCAGGAGAAGGATGTCGTTATCAAGAAGAAAAACGGCAAGGAGGGCATCCGCAAAGGAAGTTCCCCAATCCGAGAGAGCGTAGTGAACATCACCGCTGACACAACAATGGAGCAGTTGCAGCTGTATTGCGAGAGGGTGAAAAGCAGGTGGGGCATCACGGCAATCCAAATCTACATCCATCGTGACGAAGGTCACTACGAGAATCCCGAAGATCCGTCCTCATGGGAGCCGAACTATCACGCCCACATTCTTTGGGATTGGATGGATCACTCTACTGGCAAGTCGTGGAAACTCAATGCTCAAGACATGAGCGAACTTCAGGATGTGGTAGCTGAGACATTGCAGATGGAAAGAGGTACTTCGAAATCAGAGACAAACCTTGAACATCTGGAGCGCAACGACTACATCATCCATAAGCAGGAGAATAAGAAAAGGATGTTGGAGGACGAGAAAGCCAAGACTCTTGCAGAGAAAGAACTGGCTGAGACATTGGCTAAGAAAGCATTGTCAGAGAAGGAATCTGCAGAACATGACAAGGCAATTGCTGTTGCAGAAAAGAATGTCATTGATAACGCCATCGTCAAAGCCAAGTCTGAGAAGATCTCTGCCGAGCGAGACAGGGACAAAGTGATGGCAGAAAAGAAAGAGTTTGAGATGGAACGTGATCAGACAGAAGCTATTATTGTGCAGAATCTGGAAAAATACGAGTCACTAAAAACAAAACATAGCGAACTCGTTGAGAAGTACAATGGTCTCGTAGGCAGATACAACAATACTTTGGACGATCTCCAAACATGGAGAAGCGCAAGAGATTGGCAGCAGTACCTGATTGATTATCTTGACAAGGTAATGTATGAGAACGATCAAACGGTGAAGTATGCCGTTGATTCATTGATTTCGTATGCCAACAATGATGATGGCAGAGGCGGTCATCAGGATTTCCTTCATGACGACCAGAGTGCTGCAATCAAAATGGTTATGACGAACTTCTCACAAAACGACAAGAATGTCTGGATGAAGATTGCTGCATGGCTGTTGCATTTAGCAAAAAGTATTGGAAATCTTGGAGAACAAGCTGTCAGACTTATTGCTAAAGATTTGAACGCTGTTGCTGAAGGAAGATATGATTGGAGAATTGAACGGTTTATGCAAAATAATGGGATGACAAGATGAAATAATAGGAAAATACGGAGTGGTCACTGCTGATGTTGTGATTCGCATTCATAGTCGACAATCTAATGGATTTACAAATAAGGATTTTTAGTTTTTTTGAAAACGAATATCCGCACACTCAAAACAAATAAAGAATCTTGAGTGTGCGGATTTGCATATAGTAATAATTACTATAACGATTTAATCCATGCAACTATTTTTGTTAGGACCTCTGGAGCGAATGTCTCTTCAATCTGTTGATACTCATAGAGAAGTCCCGTATGGCAATGTTGAAAAAAATGGTTCAATTCGTCAAACTCTACTGTTTCATGCTTGCTGTTTACAAGCCCTTTGTCAATAGCATCAAGGTTAACTGCACTGTTAACCTGAGTATCTTTTTTGCCATTCAATGCAAGGATAGGACATTTGATATTTGGCAGCACGCCTCGTACATCAACCTTCAAAAACTCTCGCATATAACGTGTCGAAAGTGTTCCTAATGCTGCTACAAAATTAGCTTTTAAATTTACAGGAATCTTACTTGTGTCGACTTCAGATGCCGATTTGTATGCTGCCATATCATCAAAAGCTTTATTCAAAGCATTACAAAAATCCGTAACCACGTCCGAGGAAAGACCTTCTGATACAAGGAGGGTTCGGTTCTGTTCTAAAAGTGTCTCTTTACCCGATACAGCCATGCCTGCAAGAGAGACACCAAAATCAACCTTACCTTCGCTTGCAAGCATAAATACTATAGTCCCACCCTCACTATGACCTATCACACCAACTTTACTGAAGCGTTCGCGAAGCAAACTAACGGCGGCAGCAGCATCGTTCTTGTGATTGGCTACTGTATAATCCATATAAGGGAATGACGGTACGTCGTAACCGCGGTCATCGAAGCGAAGTGTCGCTATACCTTGACGAGCCAAAGCATCTGCTATTACAGCGAATGGCTTATGATCCATCATCTCTTCATCACGATTCTGCTGACCGCTGCCTGTCACCATAACCAAAGCAGGAGTATCTTTTGTGTAACCTTCCGGCAAGGTGATAGTACCATGAAGTGTAAAGATTTCCGTGGGAGAATCTTGGCTCTTAAAGGTGACCTCTTCTGTAGCGTATGGGAATGGCGTTTTGGGTGTTTGAGGTCGGTTAGGTTTTATCTCTCCTGGTTTTAGCGTGAGAGGAAGCGATGCTCCACCTTGCGTAAAAGTTCCTGTGATCATTTTCATCACCACGAATCCCTCAAATGATGCCCCTATCACGGGAATCTCCACTTTGATTTTACCTTCTGGAGTATAGCTTTTCACAGCTTTGATACCCTTGGCACCTTGCGAAGGAGAATCCATAGTACATTCTTCTGCGTCGAAATGAAACACCAGAGGTAATTTTGTTCCGCCTAAATCAAGTTCTCCTGTCCATGCACCTTCTTGCGAATAGCCAGTAATGGTTGTAAATACAACCAAGAAAAGTGTTATAATTCGTTTCATATATTTGTATAATTTGTTTCTATTCAAGAAGGGCGTAAACCCTTCATTGACTTGTCTTTCAAGTAGGCTACCGCCAAGTGGCCTTTCCATCAACAAGCAAGAATGAGTCCACGCCCTATGACGTGAACTTCCCGTTCTGCTTGTTCTCAGCGACTGAATGTTTTGGCGGTATTCAAAGAGTAGAGAACAAGAGCGTGAAGCTCTATATGATTATATTGCGTTCGTTTTCCTTATGCAAGATTGCAATTCAGCACATCCTTCACTGAGAAGATTTTGCTGATAGCCTCGAATGAGAAGAACTGACCATCCATGATCATGTAATCTTCTCTTTGCGATTTGCGAAGTTGCTTAATCTCTGGAAATAATCCCACGGGAACAAGCACCTCACGTCCATCTGTCAGATAGACAGCCATCATTCCTCGCTTCTCGCTGAAGTCGAGTTTTTTGATGCCAAGATTTGTGTCCTTGAATCTGCACATATTCTTTCTTCGTTCATTGTGCGAGGTGGGTACGATTGTATATCTCTTGGCGTGCAGCCTTGCATTCTGCAAGTATGGTTGCATCGTCAAGTTCTGTAGGTCGCTCGTCAAGCATAAGTTTCTTGAAACGTTCTAACCTCGACTTCTTTACAATATCCCTGCTCATCTGCATGCGCTCGTCGTATGTGAGTTGCATGACCATGTCGAACATTTGTTCGTAACTGAGGTTTAATGTTATTGGCATACTAAAACTTGATTTAGAATATGTTATTTCAGTCGCAAAAGTACGAAATATTATTGAAACGAAAAAAGAAAAGTATATTTTTTTTGGTAACTATATAGAACTTGACTCGTGATATAAAAATACTGTCAGTAATGGCAGTATTTTTTTGTTAATAGTTGAAATGTCTTACAATAGTAGTCATATCCCATATCTCGCTCAAAGCATGTTCTAATTGCTTCCCAACAAATCTTTCATCTAACATAGGAACTATAGAATATAGAACAATATTGTTTTCTAATAAACAGAATCTTCCATTTACGACACGAGAAGAAAGATTATATTGTATATTCTCTAAATCATTAATAACCTCAACAATATATGAAAGTTTTAAATAAATTCCCGTATTGTCCCCAAGAAAAGAAACTTGTATTATCCTATCATGGTCTTGTATAGAACCAATAATTTCATCACCTTCGAAATGTTCTGTAAAATTGATATTTTCAAATAGTTTGATTAATTCTGTTGCAGTTCTTCTGTCCATATCTTATGATTAAAATTTGATTTAATATGCAAATTTACTCTTTTTTTTTGAAACTACAAGATATTTATAAGAAAAGTCAAAAAAATGAGATATACTTGGGATTACTATGCTAACTTAGCAAAACAAATAGCAAAGCGTATTGTTACGGGTGATGAAGTAAACAAAGATGGCGTTCGTCTTATTCAAGTTGTATATAAACAAGATATGTATGCAACAGATGCATTAAATATGAAATATGCGAGAGTAGGTTCAAAAGCAAGCATTCACACTTATGCAGGAGGAATACAAGAAATAGCAACAGAACATTCTGATGGCAATCAAGGATTATTTAAATCAAATGGACAATATCAACCTACAGAAAATAACATGGATAAAGAAATATTAAATTATATGAGGAAGAATTTAGGAGAGTCTGCATCTTATAAGAATAGAATTAGACTCACAGAGTCACAACTACACAGAATTATAAAGGAAAGTGTAAAGAGAGTATTGAGAGAAAGTGATTTTGTTGCTTATAATGGGGACAATGCTGCAAAACAACATTCATTTTATGAATATCTACATTCAGAAAATAATGGAGGTTATCCATATGTGATTATTACCTATGATGGTGAAGAAGAAGTCGATAGAGATTATGTGTTTCTCCCAAAACAAGGATTACATGCATACGATGATGAAGTACCTTTTGCATTAGGAAGTAACCAAGCCTTAATTGAACTTGATAACTAAACTGCAATACACAGTACAAACTCTCTATTAGGTTTAACTAGCACGATGGACTTATCAAACATATCAGAGAAGCGTTTCGATTGGGACGCTTTTCTTGTATTCAAACATTGTGGGTCAAATTCTATATAGTTACCTTTTTTTTTGTGATTTAAGCCAAAATATGGGGTGTGGGCGTAAGAAAAGCCATCCGGTGAAGAGGTGGCTGAATAGGACTGAGCTATCTAACCAATACAAGACTCTGTACAAGGAGAGAGGTCTATGCGGTTATTTTTCTATCTGTACACGCTTATTTTTTGCTTCAAAACTGCGTCTACAAGCTATTTTATGACGAAATAAGTAGGGTGTAGGGGACTAAAATAGGGTAGTATCGCGTGAAAATGCTCCTATAACTCATGCTTGAGACCTTGATGCTGATATGATGGCTGAGAGTATTGGTGTGTGCAGTTGGATGTTGCATAATATTGAATACTAAATAGATCTGCGTGTGCCCTGTTCTTAGGGAAACGATTATTATGTCGTAAACCAGTGTCTTGGTGATGGTATATGGCGCATAAATTCCAGCAGAAGTTCATTCATATGAAAAAGTGTTATTTTATATACATCGTATACATCAATGTTGCAAATGCCTGTAAACCACAACGTAAACCTATGTATATAAGTGTGTATACAAGGTGTATATGATGTATATAAAAATGTTTAAATACACCACTATATACATCAACCTAAACTTCTATACCTTAGTAAGATAAAGGCTCTTGTGTATATGATGTATAAAAAAACATATCTCGCACGATTTTATGACTTCCTTGAAGGATTGCAGGGACAAAGGGTTGCAGGGACAGGTCGCCTTGACCCAATCCTGGGTCAACGGACACAGTCCCTGTGACCCTCCTTCAAGGAAATCGCTAACTCCAGGCTGCTCTAAATATGATTTAGTTGCCATCCATTCTTCGTAAGCTTTTTCTAATAAAACCTCTGT
>JAZUKS010000140.1:0-31503 GCA_045643405.1 Bacteroidaceae bacterium
ATACAACTATGAAGACCATGACAATGATAAAGAGCATGATGCTCGTAGCAATGATGAGTGTTTCAACCATGATGAGTGCAAAGACTGCTCCCAGACATGAAGTGAGAAACGACAAGCACATGACGGCTGCTCCCGCACCCGGACATGGTCACAGCAATATGGCGCCCATGCCTGCTCCCGGACACGGTCATGTGGCTCCTGCCCCCGCACCTGTTCGCGTGATGCCCGTCCCTGCACCCAGGCACCGCGTTGCTCCCGGCTACGTTTGCGACTGCCGTGACTGCCGACGTCACCATCATCACGGTCACAAGCCCGCCCCCATGCACCACCGTCACCATCACGGTCGTCGCTAAAAAGTGAGTTTTTTACCCATTGAATTATTAGAAATATGTGTTGAAAAGGCGCAGGGTCAGTGATGATCTTGCGCCTTTGCCTTTACTATAATAAACACAATAAGCAGAGTTACCATGCATCCTGATGGCAGAGAACCTAAATCAATAACGGATGTCAATTTGGAGTAAAATGTCTCCTTTATCGGAAAAAGACCTCCCAAAGGAATAATTTTTCAGATTTTATTCGTACCTTTGACATGTCATAGCGATTTATGTTGTCTCTGAATTCGCCAACACTAAGAATCGCAAGAACTCATTCCCGACAGAATCCCGAGCAAATTCCCTGATGCTCAGGAAACTACAATAAACAACAATTCACATAATTGTGAAATTAACCATGTAGAACATTTATATAGTCTGATATGAAACGGTCTCTTCTATTTGTCACGATGATGCTACTGTGCCTGGCTTCATCCTTGGCACAAAAGAAAAAAACGAGTGCAGAACCGAAACCTAAGACAACAAAGACTGTCGCGGTGAAACGCCAGCACCAACCCGTCAGCGAAAGACAAGGTATGGCTCCCGATATGCCTATCAAATATAACAATGTCGGTAGCAAATACGGTTTTGTAACACTTGACGGCAAAGAGGTTTGCCCGGCAGAGTTTGATAATGCAAATAAATACACAGGTGGCTTGTTCAAGGTGAAAATGGACGGAAAGGAATATCTGATTGACTCATCAGGTAGGTCTCTGCTGAAAGACGGCTCAAAATTCATTTTTCAATATGACAGACTAATATGTTCATGTGATGCTTCAGGAAACTATACCCTTTATAACCTTGACGGTGCGATGGTTGGTGGAAGACCATTTACACTTGTGAGTGTTTGTAACCAAACAGAAGACGCCGGTGCTTTGAATGTAACTTACAACAGCCGAACAACAGCCATTGATTTCGAAGGCAATTTGCTGCCGGGAGTATTCCAGAATGAGGAATGCGACATTGAACTTGGTGTTACAAGCAGTATTAACAAGCCTTGGTTTTACAGTTTGAAATTAGGAATTCTTAACGCCAACGGAGAAGTCATGCTGGACAAAGATAAAGCAAAAGCTTACGTACGTTACCTTTCCGAATACAACTACATTCTGGATTATAAGTTCTATGAAAAGAACAAACTCAACGTGATATTTGAAAGTTACAAGGAATTCACCGATATCAGTTTTTTCGCTGTGAAAAACGATGGTTATTATAACCTATATGATTTACTTGGCAACTATATAATTCGCCATGTCAAAGCAAGCAATATAAGCGGTGCGATAAAGAAAGGCAAAAAACAGATTCTTGCATACCTGAATGACTATCCTGAATATCGTAAGCAGATAGAAGCAAAGTATTACGAGCCATACAGACGACTTATGGAGAAAAAGAAGAATCTGCCTGCTTATGCAGACTTCTGTGAGGGTCCTTCTATGTTTGATGTGGCAAAAGAAAGGCAAAGAGCGAGTCTTGCTGCTGCCGAAAAAGTTCGTCGCGAAGAGCTGGCACGGGAGGCTGCCGAGAAGAAGGCAAGAGAAGCGGAAGAGAGAAAACGCCAAAAGGAACTGGCTGCCGCTGCCAAAAGGAAAACTACGACATCAACTTCTGCACAGAAGTCAACAGCATCGGCTAAAACTGTTAGAAGCGACGGATACTCTCCTAATGCCGTAAACAAAGCCTATGGTAATCACACCGACCTTGACAAGACCAATCACCATTATTCGGTTCCTGCGTTCGGCACGGTTCCTCTTGGCGACTATTACTATCTATGCAGTGACGGCTATGCAACCCATATCGAAATAACCAATTATCAGGGAAACATAGAGGCATGTTCCTATGATGGACACTTCATAACTGCCGATAAGTTCCGTTATGACGGTACACGTGGCGACTGGCTGTATTTTTATGGTATAAATATAACTACTCACAATAAATGGGGAGAGATGGAGATGTATATCGCCAAGGATTGGAGTAAGGTGGTACTTACGACAAGCTATGGCAACATCTTCGATCAGCAATGCTCCGAATACACGGCAACGATGTCGTTCAAAACAAAGAATATGAAAGGCTGGGGCTATACCAATGCCGTCAATCTGAGTCTTACGAGAGCCTCGGAGGCAAGGACACAAATGCTACTGCAAGACATTCAGAACACCATCAATTCCACCGGTACATCACAAAGCTCAGGTACATACTCTACCCCATCACACAGCAACACGGGCATTAGGGTGAAAGAGTACACGCCAAACTATACGGGAAGTAGCGAACAGAGATGGTGCGATGAGTGCCATGGATATGATGCACCTCATTATCATTATAACAAGAGGTAATTCAAAACTGGTGGTCAACGAGTCAACAAGACAACGAATCAACAAGACCGCTCAGCCCAAAGGGATGCTTGCAGAGCGAAGCGGGGCAAGAACAAGTCAACGAGTCAAGAACTACCTGTAGATTAACGAATTCCCAACCTACAAGCTCTTCGACCAGGAGGGCAACCTGCTCGATATCAATGCAGACCCTCGCGACCTCAATGTGTTTGAGGACTTGATAAAGAGAATATTAAGCAAGTAGTATTAGTTCATTGTAAATAATGTATTTCAACTTTCGCATGTGCTCAAGTTTTAGGTTTATAGGTTATAAGGTTTTAAGGAAAATACCATCCACTTTAGTATTACTGGTGTTATCTCCTCATAACCTCAAAACCTTATAACCTAACAAGTTGAAGCTTGCGAAACTTGAGTAATGTATATTAAGAGGCGCTATGTACAGCGCCTCTTTCTTTATACGCACACACAACACATTCATCACAAAACAAGTAATCACAAAAATGCAGGATGAAATAGCACAAGAATACAAAATAATGCTAAAAAGGTTATCGGAATACACCTTTTTATGTGTTATATTGCTATTATTTAAAGAGTTTTTTGTAACTTTGCAGCCAATAAAGGTTGACGGCATAAACCTTTTAATGTAAATTCTTGCAAAAAACAGTATATATGAAAAGTATAGATGATGTGATGAATGGGTGGAACGCTTTGCAACCATTGTCTGACAGAGACAGAGAGATGCTTAGCCGTAGATTCACTATTGATTTCAACTATAATAGTAACCACATTGAGGGCAATACGTTGACTTATGGACAGACTGAAATATTACTCCTGTTCGGAAAGATAGTTGGCGAGGCTGACGTTCGTGATGTACACGAAATGACAGCCAGCAATGTTGGTCTGAAAATGATGAAGGAGAAAGCGCTGCTTAAAGAGACTCCTTTAACACAGCATTTTATACGAATGTTGCATAAAACCCTCTTACGAGAGGATTACACAGTATATCGTACTCTGCCTGGAGGTGTTCAGACAAGTTACGTTATTCATGCAGGACAATACAAAACCCGTCCAAATTCTGTCATCACACGCTATGGTGACAGATTTGAGTATGCAACGCCCGAAGAGACTCCTGCTTTGATGAGCGATTTGGTTGATTGGTACAACGATGCAGAGAGATCTGGAAAGTTTACTCCAATAGAACTTGCCGCGATATTCCACTATCGCTACATTCGTATTCATCCATTTGAAGATGGTAACGGACGTATAGCACGATTGATGGTCAACTACATTCTTACCCGCCATGATTACCCTATGATAGTGGTGCGTAGCCGTAAGAAAAAAGAGTATTTAGAGGCGTTGCATCGTACAGACCTTACTGTCGGTGCTGCCCCTTCACTTGGCGCTCATGCCTCAAAGCGCGACATCCAACAGTTTCTTACTTACTTTACGAACCTCTTTATTGACGAGGTGTCATATATTATACAGTTCCTGACTGAGCGCGGAGATAATGTATGGTGGTTTGATGGCGAACGTGTGAAATTCCGTAGTGCGACCACCAGCATAATACTGAATCGCATGTATGAGCAGCCGAATAGTACCATCCCACAACTGGCAGAGGCTGCCGGCATCAGTCTTACTGCAGTAAACAAGCAGTTGCGATTGCTAACAGAAAAAGGATATATTGCTCGTACAGAGAAAGACAATTCTTGGAGAATAATTATCACACCATCAGTATAACACACTAATCACGCATAAACGTGTGCAGGATCACCAGAATGTCATTCTCACGCGCAGTATTGCCGAGGATCATTGCTCTGCGTGCGGCGTTCTGATGGGTGACATCAACGGGGACGGAAAGGTGAGCATCGCCGACATAACTAACACCATTACCCAACTAAAGGAATAGTAAATAGTACCCCGTGTGGGGTGTGACAGATGGGGAGTAGCAGATTCTAAAACGGCAGAATCTACATGCTAGAATTTCTTAATCCAGAAATGATGCCATATCTTCCATAATGGCGTCCAGATAACCTCACTGGGATAATGCGTGAGGAAGTGAATGTTGCGTGTTGACAACATCCAGAATTTTTGAAACGAACCATTCTTAGCCTCTTGGTTAAGACGCTCGTCATACTGTCCGAAATTGCCTGCTAACATAATCTCTGATAACAGGAAACGGCCTTCTTTTTCATTACAACTACACAGAAGGCACTCTTCTTGCAGACCTAACTGGGTGTGTATGATCCACATGACTGCCTCTGAGAACTTTCCTATGCCCAGCGACTTCAGCACACGGAAAGATTCGCTGGTGTCGATGCCCTCGGCATGGCAACGCTGCAGCAGGAAGAAGTAGTCGACAACCTGCCGCAGACCTATACCCTCGCGAAACAGATGGCGATACAAATGCACCATCATATAGACGAGGTTGAACTGCAATGACGAGAAATCGTGCTGCATCTCGCGTGGCGCCCACTCACGGAACCAGCGTTGCAGTTTTCTGTTGGTAAAGGGTGAATGCATCCACGATGGCGTATAGTGTGCTTCAACAGGTGTTCCCTTGACGGGAGTAAGGTCGATGTGGTGGTAACTGGGCGGTTCCTTAACACCTATCTTACGGGCAAACTCCACTACCCTACGCGCACGTTCATTGTGCTTCATGTTCCAGTCACCCTTGGGCCATATCCACACGTCGATGTCACCAGTCTGGCGCAAGAGCGTCATGTCTACCTCATCGTCGACGGAATAGCACTTGGCAACGCCCTGCCCTTTCAGGACGCACGACTCGAACCCTACCTTGCGCAGACTGCGGTTTACGGCAAGACTGCGCTGGCTGACATCATCATTATCTTGCTGCAGACCAGCGGCAATGCCATACCAGTCCCAATAGAGTTTGTCGGGGATTCCGCATGCTTCCTCGCGTGCATTGAGGCGCAGAATGGCTGCCATGCAGACACCAACAAGCGTCTGCTTCTCTGACATAGCAAACATCTCATTCCACTCCCCCTCCGTATATGGACGAGGAAGGGATTGCTGTGTGTTCAACGCAACACGGAGAAGATGAAAGAACTTGTTGGTCATGAGATGTTAATACGCCTGTTTATCGCCACCCTTGATCATACTCCAGAAGGTTTTGAAGAAGATGTCAAAATCGAGCAAGAGAGTCCAATGCTCGATGTACCAGATGTCAAGATTAACACGCTTGGCCATATCGTCAACCGTCTTGGTCTCACCACGGCTGCCGTTGATCTGTGCCCAACCCGTGATGCCGGGTTTTGCCAGATGACGAACCATGTAATCACCTATCAGTTCGCTATACATCTCGGTATGATGCTCCATGTGCGGACGGGGACCAACGATGGACATATCGCCCTTGAGGACGTTGATGAACTGTGGCAATTCATCGATGCTTGACTTGCGCAGGAAGTTACCGAACTTCGTCTTGCGAGGGTCATCCTTTGTTGCCTGCAACTTATCTGCATCCTTGTTGACTGCCATGGAACGGAACTTGAATATAGTAAAGGATTTTCCGTTGTAACCCGTTCGCTTTTGTCGGAAGAACAAGGGACCAGGAGAGGTCAACGTGGTACCAATCCACACGAAGATAAGGACGAGGGGGAAGAGCGTACACAAGAAGATGGAACTGATAACAACATCAAAGGTACGCTTCTTGATACGTGCAAAGACACTGGTAAGAGGTTCCTCGCGCATTCTCAGGAGCGTAACAGGTCCCAACTTGTCAATGGCCATGTGACGGCGGGGGTATCCATCCATAGATGGGATGAAACAAAAGTCAACAAATGTATCATTGCACAACTTGATGACGGAGGATATTGTCTTGTTGTACTCCAACGGTGAGAGTGCGCAATACACCTCGTCTACATGATGGTTCTGCAACCATGAAAGGGCATTGTCCGTGTTGCCCAGGTCATCACAATCGGCAGGAAGAGCCGATGACTCGTCGGACTTGAACATACCCATGATATGGAATCCCGTAACATCACGTCCTATAGATAGTTGATTGTACAACTCTAAAGCATCTCTTCCATTACCAAGAATGACCACCCTGCGCATGTTACGACCCATCTTACGGAGTCGCTTCACGAACAGGTTGGCAATGTAATGCCATATTCCGACAAGGGGGGCTGCGGTGACTGCACACCAGAACAAAAGCATGCGAGGAACAACCTTATAGGAAATAGACACGAGCAGCACCATGAGGAAATATGTCAACAGTCCGAGCATCATTCCGCGCCAAAAGATGGTAAAGGGATGAGTCTTGCGCTCGTGCAACTTAATCTTCAGATTGGAGGACGAGATGCACAGCGCCAACGTCAGGAAGACGTACAAGCCAATCTCGTATTTGCGTCCAATCAATCCGGTAAGGTGCTCGATGGGGAGTACACGGAAGTACACAAACAGCACCGAGCAGCATATCAGCAGGTCTACGACAAAGACCGGTAACTTAAAATAAAATACTTCCCTAGATGATTGATAAGTCATGGTAATTACAAACTTTCATAAACATCTGCTACTTGGTCGGCAATATGATCCCAGTTGTACTTGGTCATATTATACTCAACCTTTGACGAACCGTTGTTGAGGACGGTCTGCAATCTGTCGGCCAGCGCCTTGACATCGCCGCAAGGGAAGTAGCACTCCTTGGGCAACTCCACCTCCATGTTGGCAGGGATGTCGCTGGCAATAACGGGAGCCTTGTAACTCATTGCCTCGAGCAACGAGATGGGAAGACCCTCGTGATTGGAAGGCAACACATAACATGCCGTATGGCTAAGCAGGGAACGCAGTTTCTCGCCCTTGACAAATCCGGTAAGGACAACGCCATTCTTATGGGCAAGGTCTCTCAGCCACTGGATGTACTCGTCATCGAAGAGTGCATCGCCAGCCAACACCAGCTTCATCTTGGGGTCTATCTTGTCCTTGATCATGGAGAACGCCTTGATAAGGTGGTGCAGTTTCTTCTCGCGCACAAAGCGGCACATACCCAGCACATACTTGCCCTCCTCAATGCGCAACTCCTTGAAGTAAGAAGGAGCCGAACAGAACTCTGCCTCATTAACACCATTGTAAATCAGACTGATATTCTTGGTGCGGTGCCTGCGTTCCGAGACAAGATTTTTAATGACATCTGAGATGACTATGACATGATTGGCGTACTTGCAACCCAACTTCTCGCCCAGACGGAGCATCATCTTGGCAGCCCTGCCCCACTTGTCGCGATCGTAGTCGGCACCGTGATGGGTCATCACCACCTTCATGCCACGCAAACGGGCATAAGGTGCCAGGATACAGGGTCCGACAGCATGGATGTGCACAATATCTGCATGCAATGACTTGGCCTTGTTGATGGCACGCCATGTATGTATGATTGCCTCAAACATCTTTTTCTTTGGAGCCTTGATGTCGACAAGTCTGACACCATTCCATTCGTCCATAGGCATCTCCGTACGGACGTAGGTGCTGCGGCGAATGACTGTGACATCATATCCCTTTGCCGCCAATCGGGGGTACAACTCCTCACAATGAGTCTCCACACCTCCCATCACGTTGGGGATACCGCGTGTTCCTATAACAACAATTTTCATTTAATAATTCCAGTTATGTCCAAACATCTTGTGCCACAGTCGCCTGAAGAACTGATACACGAATCGTGGCAACCATCGAAAGCACCAAACCAGCCTGGGCCATGATGAGCATGGCAACTGCATGGCATAGTTTGACTCATGCGATTTCAAGTCGGTAACAAGATGTTGCTTCGACGTCATCTTGACGTCATTATCTACATTATTATCATGAATAACCTCCACCCACATCATTTGTGGCGAGGTATTCAATATTTCAACCTGCGTACGGTTCTCCTTCAGGATATGGTAATGACCTCCAAAACCAAACACGGTGCGGAAGGGTTTCCCAACTTCAACATCCTCAACAAGACTGATAAAGTGATTGTTGCGGTAGTCCATGCTCATACCGATACCCATGCTTGTATAGTACTGTAAGCCAGGCGTAAACGACAACACAGTATTATGGGAAACATCGGCCGCTTTCTGCTGAAGAACGGCTACGAAGTCCTTGTTCAGAGCATCATCGTTATCAAGATAGGAGGTAATGACACGCGTGTCCATCTTTACATGCTGGGCAATGGCATTACAGAACAGCAATTGCGAATACTCGACGACACCAAGCGACTTGCCCATGCGCTGAAAGGTGTCCTGCATCTTGTATCCACCTTCACGCTTCACCCAGATAGGAACCAGTTGAGGAAGTCGGGCACACCACTCACCTACCCTGTCACGCAACCACGAAGGACTCTCATCATCAAAGAGAATCAACCACTTGAAGTCATGACACGTCTGAGCGGCAACAGAAGGCAGGGTGTATGTCACAAACAAGTCACAACGACTCTTTAACCATTCTTCGGTTAGCGTCTGAACACCATATTTATCCTTTTGCCAAAGGCGGATATTAAAACGTGTCAGTATGAAGTGAAGCATGTGATTGAGTTGCTTAATTTATTACCCATTAATCGTTAAGTCCATTGCTTGCAACGGCATTGACGTCGCAAGTAGAGAGTGTATCCAACTCCTCCTTCGTGACCTTGCCATCACGGTATTTTCGGCAGATGGGATTCTCGTACATGGAGTATTTCAAACCGACCATGGACTTTGCCTTGTGCCACATCACCCAGGGCAACACGCGGAAGATGTACTTGTGCATGGCAGGACTTACACTACCAATCATCCAACAGTTACGGTCACAGCATCTGACCTTCTTGCGAACCTCTTCTGCTTCGGGAGAGTTCCACAATTCATCCCAAGTCTGATGGTTCAGGTTGCCCATTACCTCTTTATCCTTGGTGCCATTGCAAGGCATGACATCTCCATAAGGATCGATGAAGAAGGTATCGAAACTCATGTCGCAGGGCAAGAGGCGCTTTTGACCATAGATATAGTTGATAAGACCATGATTGAAGTAGGCACGGAACCACTTCTTGGTAGAGCGACTCTTGATGAGTTCGTTAATCAAGCCCTCGAAGTTCTTTGCCACCATGGGACGGTCCTTGATGATATTCTTGGCCTCTACAAAGTAGAAGGAATTATGCAGACTGGCTGTGGCAAACTCCATGTCCATCTGGTTGGAGATGTGGTAGAGGGGTACCAAGTCGGGGGCATTCTTGTCCTGTACAGTCATGCCAAACCCAACGTCTTTCATTCCCATCTCACGCAACTTCTTCAGGGTGGTATAGCCACGCTTATAACCATCCTCAAGACCACGAATCTCGTTATTCGTCTGCTCCATGCCCTCAATACTGATGCGGATACCTACCTGAGGGAATTCCTTGCACAGGTCGATGATTCGGTCAGTAAAAAAGCCATTGGTGGAAATGACGATTCGGTCGCTGATCTTAAACAGTTCGCGCACAATATCCTTCAGGTCTGTGCGTATGAAGGGTTCTCCTCCGGTGATATTGGTAAAGTACATGCGAGGCAGTTTCTTGATGGTTTCCAGAGAGAGTTCATCTTCTGCCTTGCTGGGTGCTTTATAACGGTTACACATCGTGCAACGAGCGTTGCATCGATAAGTTACGATAACCGTTCCGTTGAGTTTCTTATCCAAAATATTGAAAAATTAATAATAGCATTTCATCAGACTGTCGTAGAACGAAGACGATGAGTATTGACGAACAGAACGTCGTGCTATTGTAGAATAATCGAAAACATGATTCCACATGTCCTGTATCTTATGACGCAGATCGTTTTCATCGCCAGACTTGAACGTCATGCCCAACGAGTCATCGCTGATGAGTTCGGGAATGCCACCGATGCTGGCACCCAGGACAGGAGTTCCCAGAGAGAGACTCTCAATGATGGAGAGCGGATTGTTCTCACTCCATTCTGAGGGGACAACCATAAAGCGGGCACCTTCAATAAGGGGACGGATCTCTGTCCAATCCTTGGGTCCTAAAAACTCAATATGAGGAGTCTGTGAGGACATTGACTTGTAGGATTCGAGCAGATCACCATCGCCAATCACCTTGAGTTTGAAAGGCAGTTGGGCAGCAGCCTTGCACAAGGTGCGTATGCCTTTTATCTCGGTAACGCGTCCCAGAAAGATATAATAGTCTGACTTCTGGAAGGAAGGATTCGTCACTTTTTCCACGTCGATGAAGTTGGGAATGACACGGAATTTGTCCTTCTGGAAACCACCTTTCACCAGGGTATCACGCATGAAGGCACTGGGAGCAATGAAACAATCGGTATTATCCTGTAGCCTCTTGCTGTTCCACTTTAACAGTTCATAATATCCTATGACAGAGCCGATAAGACTATTCTTCATGCAGCGTTGCTTCACTACAGATCTCTTCTGCGTGCAACATGCTTCACACCATTTTCCCTCGTGCATGCAAGTGTAGCAGGGACAAACCATCTTGGTGTCGTGGAGTGTCCACACAACGCGAATGCCACGCTTATGAGCCAGTTCGCCGATGATGGGAGACAACTGGGAATGGATATTGTTGAGATGCACCACATCGGGTTGGAAGTCATCCAGCAACTTCGTGAACTTAGAGCGTACCTCTGCATCGCCAAAGGGACGGGTCAGGGATTTAAGTTTTGTCATCTCCGATGGCCAGTACGTTGACCATTCGGAGGTCTCGTTGAGTGGGTATTGCATGGCAAACACGGCAACCTCATGCCCATGCTGTTTCAGCATGCGCTCAAGGTTCATTGTGTAAATACAATCACCACCTCTACGATAGTAAAACTTATTGGCTAAAAGAACACGCATGTTATTTTATGGAAGGTAGCCATTTTATAGGAGTTAGCGGGAGGTAACCCTTTTATGGGAGTTAACGGGAGTTAACGGGAGTTATCGCTACGCTCAGGGAGTTAACGGACGATACCGAAGACTTATGGAGGTCCTTTTTGGGGAGTTATCGGGAGTTAACCCTTTTATGGGAGTTATCAGGAGTTAACGGGAGTTATCGCTACGCTCAGGGAGTTAACGGGAGATACCGAAGACTTATGGCGTTTTGAGGGAGAAAATGCGTTTTGAGAGTGATAACGAAGTAAAAACGAATATTTAACTACGATATGAATGGATGCACGAGGCAAAACTATCGTCCGTTAACTCCCGCTAACTCCTGTTAACTCCCATAAAAGTAACTCCTACTAACTACTTCCTTCTTCCTTTAATGAATTTGGTAATTTTACGATATGTATTAGTCACGAGGGTACGGAGGGTAATCCTTGTGGCATGCAGAACGGGATGTTTCTCATCGGGATCCGTGCGGAAGACCTTAACATATTCCTTGTGCCTACCCCATGTGCCACGGAACTTCTGCGATACGCCATCCATGGAGAAGAAGCATACCGGTTGTCCGAAATTCTGAACCTTATAGCCAGCCTGCTTTATACGGATGAAAAGGTTAAGATCTGCCAAAATGCTGTATTGCTCATCAAAACCATTCATCTGCTCCATCACGCTTCTACGTGTAAGTTTTGCCTGATGACAACCACTCCAACCATTGGCATACTGACGCTTTACGGCTCCATCTATCTTGACAATGTTGGCAGAACCACTCACCACGGCAACATCTTCAACGACAGGATTCTGCAACAGTTCACAGAAACTATTCTCGGTAAGACGGTCATCGCTACCCAAGTAATGCACCCACTCACCCTTTGCCATCTTCCACCCTTTGTTGAGGGCATCGTAAATACCCTTATCAGGTTCCGAAACGAAAGTGATACGTGAATCTTTATCAGCAAACTGCTTAACAATCTGCACGGTATCATCCTTCGACTTTCCATCAACAACAATACATTCCCAATCCTGAAATCTCTGACCCACAACACTCTGCAATGCCTGAGATATTGTCTTTCCAGAATTATATGTGGCTATGATGATGGAAACAAGGGGTGACTGCATTCGAAAACTGTGAACTCAAAACTATGTTCTAAAAACTCAAAACTATGAATTATGAACTGATCAAGACTATGAACTATGAATTATGAACTCTTAACTGTTCAGGACTATGAACTGTTCAGGACTATGAATTATGAACTATGAATTATGAACTAAACTCAGGACTATGAACTCTGAACTCGTATTACTTTGCAAGGATTTCCTGCAGCAACAGAGTTGGCAGGAATGCTCTTTGTAACGATGCTTCCAGCACCGATGATGCTATTGCGACCGATGGTAACACCTTTCATTATAATGCAACGAGCACCAATCAGCACGTCATCCTCAATAACAACCGGAGCACAAAGTTTCTCTTCTCGGTCACGTTCTGTGCGACGTATTTCCGCATCAAGAGCATGTCCGTCGGAGTCAACGATCAGCGAATCGCCACCAATCTTAACATTATTGCCTATGGTGATGCTTTGATGCGCACGAATACACGAACCGCTAATGCCGACATTATTGCCAATTACTACCCTTGCACCCTTCTCCAGACAGAAAGCCGTACGGATATTACGCGAGATGGGATTGTAGCAGAATCCGCTCCTGACATCCAGGTTATCACCTATTATGAGTTTGCAGGGTTCCTTCAGACGCAGATAGAACTTACCGATAATCGTAACCCGTCCCTTTACTTCTACGGCATGGCCATAAGTGCGAAGTTTCATGGAGTTCCATAACTTCATCACGCTTACGCCAATCTTGTTGGTGCCCTTGATAAGATACTTAATAATCATCGTAATCAGTTATCTTTTAATGCCTTATGCAAAGCATGTACATAACCCTTTCCGTACTTCAGGTCCGGTTCCATGTAATTGCCCTCTCCCCATTCGTTCCACGAGCGAAGCATGATGAACTTGTTCTGCTTTTGGGCAACTACGTTGAGCACCCTCTTGCAATGCTGGTAGAAGAGTTCGGGCGTTGATTTATGCAATATCAAACCATACTTGCCACTTCGAGGAGAATGGTCGAAACCCGGAATCATCGAAGGAATGACTGAATCCTTGGCATCTACCTGCTCGTCAACAAAGTATCTGGCTGCTTGCTCGTAAGTTGCCATACGGTCGGGAATGCCCCATAGATGGGACTTAATCTTTGACCAGTAGAACCTACATTTGCTCTGGAAGCGCTTGTTGATGATACTGGCAGTACGGTTTATGATTACAGCATTGAAACCTTTCTCCAGGTATGCCTTATCATCTTCGTTATCAGGAATGTTGCCAATGAAGTACACACCATCAAAACCATCCTCTCTGGCCCATTGGTTCCACAGTTCAATCATGTGCTCGGGCATTTCCTTTGCCACATAAAGCATGAAGAGAGGTTTGTTGTCGTACTTTATATAACGAGGATCCTTGAAAGCGATTCTGACGTATTCATAATGCTTGCGGATGTCATCATCGCCCGGGTATTTCTGTTCAATCAGCAATCGGTCCTTTCCATGGTTGTCATTGCTGTTCCAGTTCTTGGCATACCACGAATGGTTTGCCCATCCCAACATGAAGGGGAAATCGGGTTTACCGGTAGAAATGACCTCATTGATGATCTCGGACATCAACTGCTTGCCATTGCCAAACCAATAATGCCAATAGCAGAAACCTTCGATGCCAGCCTCGCGGGCCAACTGAGCCTGCTGTTCGCGAACGGCAGGAAGACGCAAGTCATAATACCCAAGGTCAGCAGGTACGCGAGGTTGATAATGTCCTCGGAATAAGGGTTTTGCCCTACCAACACTCGTCCACTCCGTAAAGCCCTTTCCCCACCATTCATCATTCTCGGGGAATGGATGATATTGGGGTAAGTATAAAGCAATGATACGAGGATGGGAACTATGAATGGGATTCATACAGACTTATTTCTGGACGTTACGTCTTTTCACAATGACGGCAGGATTGCCAGCCACAACACAATAGGCAGGTACGTCTTTTG
The DNA here is from genome assembly GCA_045643405.1 of Bacteroidaceae bacterium. Lineage (GTDB taxonomy): Bacteria > Bacteroidota > Bacteroidia > Bacteroidales > Bacteroidaceae > Physcousia. The sequence continues at coordinate 14,609 of JAZUKS010000140.1, forward strand.
TCACCACACTATTGGCTGCAACGATGACACCATCGCCAATGGTAACATTGGGCAGGACAACGACATGGTCGCCTAACCAGACATTGTTGCCAATGTGCACGGAACCCTTGCTGGTAACAGGGCGGGACAAGGGACGAACGGACTGCCATTGTTCCATGTCATGGGCATCTTCCGTGTTATAGGTACCGTGTGAGTTGTCCGTAATGGTTACCCACTTGCCGGAGAGGAAACCATCGCCAATGGTGATGGCATTGCAAGCCGAGATATGGTTGAAAGCACCAATAAAGCAATGCTCGCCAATCTTGATCTGAGGCGTTGTGGCATCCTTTATGGGCAGACCAACATTCGTGGCATCCCACGCAGTAAGGTAGCAATGCCTCTCAAGAGTGGTATGCGAACCAATGGTAATATACTTGGCACCAAGAAGTTTCTCAAATTTTCCCAGCGCCACATCGTTGCCGACGGACTTGAACATGGGACGAATCCAGAGATTATACAACCTGGCCTTCTGATGGTCTACCTTCTTCTTCAGGTTATAGGGGTAGATGTTCAGAATGGCAGATATTATCTTGGCAACAACCTGTTTCATATCATTCACATATTCTGGTAAGCGTTGACTACCCTGTCAACGGTAGCCTGATAGGAGTAAGCCTGCTCGGCAAAGGCACGGCATCGCTTTCTCATTGCAACACGCTCATTTTCTGATTGATTATAGATGCTCCGAATGCCATTGGCCATGTCGATGCTGTCGCGCAGTTGGGCACAATAACCTGTACCCTTATCCTTGACCGAATCAACACAGGCACCCATCTCGAAACCCACAACGGGAGTACCGCAACAAAGTGCCTGGTTCACCATCATTGGTCCGGCATCATTCACCGATGAGCAGAGGAACAAGTCTGCAAGTGAATAAACCTCAGGCAGTTGCTCCATCTTAAGGTATCCCAGGCAAAGGCTGTCGGCATGCAAGAGTGGTTTAATCTGTTCAAAATGATTACCCATAGCAAACAACAGCACCTTTGACCTCTCATCGTCTGATAACCCGTCAACAAAGTGATTTACAGCACTTACCAGATACTTAATGCCCTTGCGCTCATCATCAATATGCTGACTGCCAAACAGGATTATGAATGACTTCTCTGACGGAATGCTGTATTTTGCACGAGCCTCCTGCTGGTCATACGGACAAAACATGTCTATGTTTATGACCGGATATGAGAGCAATTGCCTTACATCACGAAGCAAATACGATTTGTCATAGAAAGAGAACATGTAGGAATTACCTGTAACGATGGGTTTGTACTTCTCATAGAACTCTTTGCGAACCAGTACGTTATGATGAGTAAAATCGTTTCTATCCTTTGACTGGAAAGCAGGACAACTGCCACAACCAGTCTGGTATCCTTCGCAATCGCCGGTAAAATGGCACCCACCAGTCATCGGGGAGTAGTCAACATTGGCAAAGATGAACTTGCATTGCAGTTTCTTCTGTATCTTCTCCACGGTATTGAAACCGAGCATCTCCTGCCAGAAACTGATATAGACCAAATCATACGGTTTGCGTATCTGTCTCAGCACCATCCACGAAGGGATGGGGGGATGCTTTTCACTCTTGTAGAAGAAATGATGTCCTGCTTTCGGTTCCTTAAGACAATTATGGAAGTGTGCCCATATTGGCGTGAACCACTTCATGAGTCTTCGGCGGATGGACAGATATATATTATATAAGGTAAGCGACTTTGAGCGGACATGTAGAAACTCAGGATGTGAGTCGCAATAATTCAGCGTAAGAAAATCAACATCATATTGCTGTTGCTTGAATGCATAATAAGCATCGGCAGCAATAATGCCAGGACCTTTGCAGGGATTGGCAGATGAGATGACGAGAATCTTAGGCTTTGATGGATGCATAATATGCGTAAATCAGCGAAATAACTGAGTCGGCCTGCTCCATAAGCAGTTCGTAGAAGAGGGGCATTCGGACCAGGCAGTCTGCATACATGTCACAGACTGGCAGGTCGGGGATGACGTTGTCTTGCTTCACATAGTATTCACTCTTATGAAGTGACAGGTAGTGGAAGGGTGCAATCACACCATGCTCCTTCAGATAGGAAATCAGTCCGGTACGCTCCTGCAGGTTCCGGCAAACGACATAGAACAAATGTCCGTTGTTGGTGGCATAGTCTGGAATCTGTGGCAAACGCAGAAGTCCATCCTCTGCAAGTGTCTTTACCTCATCATAATAATGTTGCCAGAGTTGCTTGCGCTTATCCTGTATGCGTTCCAGGTTCTCAAGTTGTGCCCATAGGTATGCGGCATTGATCTCGGAAGGCAGGAAGGAAGAACCCATGTCTACCCAACCGTACTTGTTGACTGCACCACGGAAGAACTCTGCACGATTGGTACCTTTCTCCCATAGTATCTCGGAACGACGGACAAAACGCTCATCATTGATGGTCAGGAGTCCGCCTTCGCCACCTGCGGTTATATTCTTGGTCTCGTGGAAAGAGAAAGCACCCAAGTGCCCCACTCCGCCCAGAGGTTTTCCGTTATAGTATGAATCAACGGCCTGGGCAGCATCTTCCACGACGATAAGATCATACTTTCTTGCCAGGTCCATAATCTTACCCATATCGCATGCCATTCCGGCATAGTGAACGGGCACAATCACTCTGGTTCTGGGAGTTATCAACGACTCGAGTTTGTCGGCATCCATGTTGGGATTGTCTGACGAGGAGTCGGCAAACACCACCTTTGCTCCTTCTCTGAGAAACGCAAGGGCCGTAGAGACAAACGTGTATGAGGGCACGATGACCTCGTCGCCGGGTTTCAACTCGCAAAGCATGGCACACATCTCAAGGGCATCAGTACCCGATGTGGTCAGCAAACACTTCCTGAAGCCATAGCGCTCCATGAAATAGTCCTGGCACTTCTTGGTGAAGAGTCCGTTGCCAGAGAGTTTGCCGGTATTGACGGCATGAATCAGATAATCGGTCTCACTTCCAGAGAGATAGGGTTTGTTGAAGGGAATATAGTCGGTAAGAAAACGGGTAGCGTTTTGCTCACGAAGCGAGAGATAACGCTCGCGTGTCATTTTATAGCCTTGGTTGACGAGGTCGTTGTTGCAGACGTTCAACTCCTCGCACAGACTGAAACCAAAACGCTCATGATACTTCCTTGAAGCCGTATTGTCCGTCAGGATATGGGCAATGACATAGTCAAGACCAAGGGTTTCGAAGGCAAAATCATACAAGCAGAGTCCTGCACGATATGCAACTCCGGAATGAAGACATGTATCATCCCAGATAAAGATACCCGATTCGCCATGTTTCTGCTCTACATCCACATCCTTGATGTTGATCATGCCCACATCACGTCCATGATAGTTGATGATGAAGAAGTAGTCGTTTGGACAAGCATCAACCTTTTGGAACCAGCGTTCCTGCATCTCGGGAGTGATCTCATCACGATAACTCATGCAACGCTGAATCTTGGAAGAGTTGCGCCACTTGCGCACCAACTCTATCTTATCGTGAGTCAGACGATTAAGTATTATGCCGTATTTTTCTATCTTCATAGCCTAATAATGAAAACTACAGTTTTGCCTTAACATAACACAGCAATTTTGATCTTGCATCATTCTCCATGAAGAGCAATGAGGCCACACATACACTGGCAACCGTCAGCAAGACAAGGATGATGTTGTTGCCCAGCAAATCAAGGTCTATGCAAAAGAAACATGCCAAGGGCAATGCTACAGACAAGAGAGCCACCTTTAAGCATGTTGCAAAACAACGAATGATCTCACGGTAGGTGTATCCTACCTCGTGAACCAATATCCAGGGCTTTACCAGGAAACTGAATGCCAAGGCTATAGAGATGGACAGATACTGAACCCACATCACTCCACCACCCATACGCAACACAAAATAGAGGGCAACGAACTGTCCGATGCCAAATACCAGACTGGCAAGTGAATTGGAACGTATCTTTCCGGCAGCCATCATGGGGATGTAGAATGAAGCAGAGAAGGTGCTCAACACGTTGTATGCTATGACGTACTGACAGAAAACAACTGTATAGTCGGGAACTTCCACAAGCCACAACTCCAGGAGTTTAGGCATGACAAAGATGCAAGGCAAACCCAGCAACAGAATCAGGTCGAACACATAAACCGTGGTTGATAGTGTCAGTTTCTTGCTCTTTTCATACTCGCCTGCGGCATAGAGTTTGATGATCTGAGGATTGATGGCAGTACGGAAGTTGTTGACAAACTGCATCATATTGGCAGACAGATTATTGGCAAATGCCTGAGCACCAACAATGGCGGGCATGAAAAACATGTTCATCAAAACGATAACGCCCTGCAGACGAAGCGTCTCTACCACATTGGCAAGTATATTCCAACCTGAAAAACTCATCATGCTCTTGAAGATGCCACGGTCGAAATGACGCGACAGATGTGACTCGGTGAACTGCATGTGGCAATAGATGCGGTATGAAAAGGCAACAAGAACCTGCACGATGGCCAGCAGGATGGCGTAGAAAACCAACTTGTCGAGCGGAGCATAGACGATAAGGAAACAAATGCCCAGTTTAGCAATGCCTTCGAAAATGCTGACGTAAGCGTAGATTCCCATACGTTCGTGCGCCATAACCAAAGCCGTATAAGGCACTTGCGTAACGTTGACCAGCATGGTGAGGATGGAGATGTGAAACACCCATACAGAAGCATCCATACGTCCTTCGGGAATAACCATCTCATGATACAGAAACCATTGTCCAACCGTTTCCAGAAGCAATGCCATCAACAGGGCAAGTCCCAGATGCGCATAGAAGGAGGTACTGAATGTTTCCTTGATACGCTTGGCATCACCAGTTCCCAGAGCATACGTGATGTATCGTGTAGTACCAATGTAAAGGGTTCCGGACAGGAAGGACAAAATGCCCACGACACCTCCCACAGCACTATATAGTCCATAGTCATCCACCCCAAGTTTATCCAGGATAACACGCGAGGTGTAGAGCGAAATGCCCATGATGAAGAACATACGAAAGTACAAGAACATCGTGTTCTTGGCAATTCGCTTGTTGCTATAGACCTGTGTTTCTTTCAAGAGAGATTCTCAAGGAAAAAGTTATTCGTCAAGGAAGAGCTATTCGTCGAAGAAAAGTTATTCGTCGAAGAATCGGATGGTAGAGTGCTCAGAATAATCCTCGAAGATGAACTGATAAGGATGCATACGGTTATTATCACGAAGACCGTACTCAGAACAGTCGATATATGCGGCACGGGTAAAGTACAGCACAATGAGGACAGACAGTATGTTGACAAGCTGTCGTGCTTTTCTGTCCATCTCATAATGCTTGCCGAATGACCATGTAAACACAATGGCTCCGTACATCATCAAGGGAGGAATCATTCGGTGAACCATGGGTACACAATACATCAGGTTGAACATCGCAACACCAATCAGATAGATCTTGCAGAAAGGATGCGAAAGACGGTCGCTATCCATGAACTTAAACGTGAAGAGCGCAATGACGCTGGGACGCATAAGAATGTTGAGCGATACATCCGTCTCGAAACCTGCATCGGTGAAGTAGATATTGATACGTTCCGTTACATCGGGACTTAATGACATGTAGAGGTTGAAGAAACGCATTACGTCGAACTGTTGCAAGATAAATCCCCAAATTGCCGTAATGACGACTGTCCACAAATAGAACTTGCGGTTTCCGCCCGGGATAAGGATGGCAACAGCATAGATAACACCATAGAAGAAACATACCGTATGAAAATAGTATGCAAAGACTGTAGACAGTCCCAAGTACAGCATTTTCATCTGTAACGGCTTGTGTTCCTGTATACTATACAACAAAGCCAGAATCATAGGACCCAATCCCAGCGTCTGTCGCAAACCCACGAAATACACGTTCAAGCATCCCATATAGCAGAACATGAGAATGGTCAGTGGGACGTTTTTCGAGTACTTCTTAATCATGTAGAATAGCGGTACCAGTCCGATGACGGAGTTCAGCAACATGACGACCAGTCGGGACGGAGAAAAACCGGAAACAATCTTATGATACAACAAGAATCCTGCCTCCAGGTCACGCATATCGTTGTTATAGAAGTCACGCTCTCCGGTAAGGTAGCGCACATAGTTCCATGTATCTGCTCCAACGACCGGAGCACGACAGGCAAAGAAGAAGAACGTGAGACAAAGACTGACTATGGCAATCTTCTCATACCGCTTTTTCCAGAACCAGTACGCCAACGCCATCTGTATGAAGTAGAAGACGACGTACGGATAATCTAACTGATTAATATGATCAATCATCGCAAATGCATCAATTTAGTGCAAAACCACTTTCTACCCAACTATTAACCAGCGAAGCCACATCGTCGCTGGCTGTCTTTTCGTCTATCTCGTACTCTTCCATCAGAGCATCAACAAGGTCTTTGCAAGTAAACTCATCTACTTGAACAAATTTCTTCCAAAGAAATGCGGCAGTATCATTCAGCACAATCATACTGCGTTCCTTGGTCTTGGAATCTACGCGATAAACCACATAATCTGCGCCCATCTTGCGCAAAGGTAAAGAGGAAAGAAGTTTCATATTTACATTACAAAATTGTAATCTCACACAATCTTGGTGCTTTAACGCCTACACAAAGCGCTAAATACCAACAATTTACCAAAAACAATAGATATTTTTACACCAATATCCGGAGCAAAAATAACGCTCGCATACGCATACGCGCACAAAAACAAGCGTGCAAAGATACAAAAAAAAAGTGAATCGGCAAAAATTATACAAACTAAAGTTTGTCCAAGACAGATTTGATTATTGTGTTGTTGACTACGAACATCTGTCCTGTTCCCTACGTTTCCCTTATGTTTCTGCACGGTTCTCCGTGAATTTGTAGGGAAACCTCGGGGAAACACAACGAGAAGACTACAGACAACGAAGTGTTGACTTATTGACTAAAATAACTTGTTGAGCCCAAAAAGATCGTTGTCTTGTTGACTTGTTGTCTTGTTGATCCCCAAAAAACTCGTTGACTAAAAAACTTGTTGACTCGTTGACTCGTAGACTTGTTGACCCCAAAAAACTCGTCCACCCCCAAAAAAACGCTATTCCTTATCCAAAGCCTCGTACTTACTGTGGCGACTCTTATATTCAGGCACAATCTCCTTCATCTTGGCAACAATCTTCATGTCGTCGTATGTAAAACTCAGTTCATGGAGTTCCTCCTCGTTCTTGAGAGCCATAGCATAAGAATATTCACGGACGGCGGCAACCATAATCTTGGGATGAGGCGTGGGACGCGTCTGCTCTGAGTCGTTCAGAACCTCCTCAAAAAGTTTCTCACCATCTCTCAAACCAGTATAAACTATCTTTACATTTTTAGCACCGGAAAGGTCAATCATTCGTTGTGCCAAATCGGCAATACGGACAGGTTTACCCATGTCAAATACGAAGATCTCACCGCCATTTCCCATCGTTCCAGCTTCAAGAACCAAACGACAAGCCTCGGGGATAAGCATAAAGAAACGAATGATATCAGGATGCGTAACAGTAAGAGGACCACCCTTTTGAATCTGTTTACGGAAAAGAGGAATCACGCTACCATTGCTACCCAGCACGTTACCAAAACGAGTGGTAACAAACTGAGTAATACCAGGTTGTCCGTCTATCTGATAGAGATGCTTCAACACGTTCTCATCCTTCTCCTCCAAGCGTCCCTCGCGCAGTTCAACCAACGCCTTGTTGAGTGCCTGACAGTAGATTTCGCAGATACGCTTGCTACAACCCATCACATTGGTGGGGTTCACAGCCTTATCGGTACTGATCATCACGAACTTCTTGGTACCATATTTAACTGCCAAATCAGCAATGACACGCGTACCATACACGTTGTTCTGAACCGCCTCACTGGGGTTGTCCTCCATCATGGGAACATGCTTGTAAGCAGCTGCATGAAACACATAATCAGGCTTATACTTGGCAAATATAGCCTCCATCTTCGACTGGTTCGAGATACTGCTCACCAATGTCTTGCAAGGAATGTGCTGGTAGTGGTTGGCCATGTGCAATCGAACCGTATGCATGGGAGTTTCTGCCTGGTCAATCAGCACCAGATACTTGGGATTAAACTTGGCAACCTGGCAAGCCATCACATAACCAATGCTACCTGCGGCTCCGGTAACCATCACCACTTTATCCTTCAGCAAACGACCGATAGCGTCAAGGTCAACCTCAATCTTCTCGCGGGGCAACAAGTCCTCGATGTCCACCTCGTGCAGTTGCGAAGTACCCAGTTCTGACTTTCCATCCCACTCTTGCTCAGAGGGTTGCATCATTACCTTAATGCCATTCTTCACCAGTCCGTCAACAAGTTTGGTGTTGTTACGGAACTTATCGGTACGCAAAGGCGACACAAAAATGGCGCGTATATGCTTTGACAGCATGGTATCGAGCAGTTTATCATCATCAAGATAAACCCTCACACCCATCATGCGGTGGTTCGTCATGGCAGGATCGTCAGAGACAAAACCAGCCAGAACGTATGGACTCTGCTTATCATTTATAATAGAGTTGCCCAATGCCTCACCACCAGCACGAATGCCATACACAAAGACCGGTTGCTGTACATTCGTATAGATGATATTGTCATAGATGAACTTGATGAACATACGAACGCCAATGCACAGAATGGTACTCAACAAGAAACCCAAGACAAGCGTAACTGCCTTAAAAGCATAGATATAACCAGGATGATGCAAAGCAAACATATGAATGCCAAAGGCAATAAGTGAACCCACACCCATAGCACCAATCAAGCGCAAAAGGTCAATGGCCGTAGAGTAACGTACGATACCCGAATAAGTATGGAATAGTCGGAAACCCAGTATAAATCCAGGCATCAAAGTCAGAAATGACAAGAACACCCTGCCGAAAGAAACATCAATTTCAGTATCGCTATATACAGAATAATAACATATCAGTTCTGAAGTCAACACCAAGAAGCAATCAGAAAGCAAAACCATCCAGAAAGGAGCAGCTTTACGACTGAAATACCAATTGAAAAAGGAACGAAAACGGTTCATCATATATTTTAAAATGCTTGGAGTGTTATATTGAGGTTTTCTATTAATAATTATCACTACTACAAAATTAAGAAAATAATTCGAAACACGAAAGTAAAAATCGGACATTTTGTAAAGTTTCGTGTTATTTTATTCAAAAAGACGATTCACAATGCCCAAAAATACAAAGAATATTATTATTTTTGCATATGAAAGCAAATTGTTGCAAAAACTAACATGCATACCCGTGAAATACTTAACCATTATTTTATCGTTCATTAGCGTCATTGCCAATGCCCATCCACTCAAAGGACTGCTTGAAAGAATCGACAAAGGCGCATCAAGGAGAATTGAAATTGAGATAAATTCTGACAAAGATGGTATTGACTACTTCGAACTGGCACAAAAGGGAAACAAACCCCTAATCCGTGCAAACAACTATGTCAATGCCTCGGTCGGACTGAACTGGTACCTTAAATATTACTGTGGCATTCATCTATCCTGGAATTGCATGTCGGGCAAACTACCTGCCCAATTACCCAAGATAGAGAAGAAAGAAAGGCACGAAACCGACCTCAAGCTTCGTTACGACTTTAACTATTGCACGTTTTCCTACTCCATGGCATTCTGGGATTGGGAACGATGGGAAAAAGAGATTGACTGGATGGCATTGCATGGCATAAACATGCCTTTGGCCGCTGTAGGACACGAATGCGTGTGGCGCAACATGCTATTGCGCTTGGGATACAACGAAGAAGAGATTGGCCAGTTCATTGCCGGTCCCGCCTTCCTGGCATGGTGGGAGATGAACAACCTGGAAGGATGGGGCGGTCCCCTACCCCTCAACTGGTACGCGCAACAGGAAAGTCTGCAGAAGAAGATTCTTAACAGAATGAAGGAGTATGGCATGCATCCCGTACTGCCAGGATATAGTGGAATGTGCCCAAGCAATGCATCACAAAAAGAGAAAGGAAATGCCCGAGAAGACGCATCGTTGTCAACAGAAGAGTCAGCCCAGAGTTCATTGAACCTATGGAACGGATTTACCCGTCCGGGCGTATTCTTCCCTGGCGACAAGCAGTTCGACAAGTACGCAAAACTGTTTTACGAGGAAACAAAAAAATTGTATGGAGTGGCAGATTACTATTCCATTGACCCCTTCCATGAGGCAAAGAACCTGCCCGAAGACCTGAACATAGGAGAAGCAGGAAAGGAGATCATGCGTGCCATGAAGCAGTATGGCAACCAGGATGCCAAGTGGGTGTTGCAGGGATGGAGCGAGAATCCTCGCGACGAGATGATCATGGCCATAGAACCCGCCGACCTGCTCATTCTTGACCTTTTCAGCGAATGCCGTCCACAGTATGGTGATCCGAATAGCGTGTGGTACCGTCCACAGGGATATAGGGAGCACGACTGGATGTTCTGTATGTTGGAGAACTTTGGTGCCAATGTAGGTATGCACGGAAGAATGGACCAACTCATTGAGAACTATTATAATGCCCATTCAAACTTCAACCAGCACTTGAAAGGATGGGGATTCACCATGGAAGGAAGTGAGACCAATCCCATCATGTACGAGTTGATGAGCGAACTGCCATGGAGAGAGGAAATGATAAAACGCGAGGATTGGACAGCAAGCTACATACTCAGTCGCTATGGTTTGAACCACATACCTGCTGAAGAAGCAGAGAAAACCAGTCACCATTCCTGGCAAAACCTGCCCCTGATGGCATGGAGCGAATTGAGCAAAAGCATACTCAACTGTCCGCGAGGCAACAACCAGCAAGGACCCAGCGAGAGCATCTTCTGTAGCCGTCCCTCGCTGAACAGTTACCAGGCAAGCAGTTGGAGCAAGATGGTTCCTTACTACCATTCCGAAAGCACCATGTTGGCATCCATCCTGTTGGCAAGCGTGTACGAGCAGATGCATCATGCGCACGAAGAAGGAAGCATCACCGAGACGGCATGGAACAACTACCAGTACGACTTGGTTGATGTGTGCCGTCAGTCCATTGCAGACAAGGCAAGAGACATCTACCACCAAACCATAACGGATTTCAAGAACTTTGACAGAAAGGCATTCCAAAAGGACAGTCAGGAGTTCCTACACCTATTGCTTTTGCAGGATTCTCTTTTAGCAACGCGTAGCGAGTTCCGTGTCGGTCATTGGACGGAGCAAGCCAAGCAATTAGGAAAGAATGACGAAGAGAAGAGACTGTACGAGTGGAACGCGCGCGTACAGATTACTACATGGGGCAACCGATATTGTGCCGACACAGGCAAACTCCGCGACTATGCCCACAAAGAATGGAACGGTTTGTTGAAGGACTTCTACTTCAAGCGTTGGCAACACTTCTTTGACCTACTGGACAAGGAACTGAACGGGAATTTGCCCATGGCACCCATTGGCAATTCAAGCACCAAGACCGACGGCAATCCAGCCTTTAGCGTTGACTGGTATGCCATGGAGGAACCCTGGACGCTCGACCGCACGCCATACCCCTCTGAAGCAGAAGGAGATATGGCAGAAATGATCAAGAAAGTTGTATCGCATTTCTCCAAACACTACGCGCCACAACTACAACAATAAACAACATACAAAGACGAATAACGAATAACAAATAACGAATTATCGACTTATGCTGGAAAACAACAACATAGCAAGTCCCGTACAATCCAAGGGCAACAACCGCTTACTGTCACTCGACGTATTGAGAGGTCTTACCGTAGTAGGCATGATACTGGTAAACAATGGAGCCGGACACGTACACTTTGCTCCACTCGAGCATTGTGCCTGGAATGGCATGACACCATGCGATTTGGTATTCCCATTCTTCCTGTTTATGGTAGGAGTAAGCATTGCCTTCTCACTTGGCAAGTACACCGAAACGAATTTACAAGCAGAGGCACAGGCAAGCAAGGCGCCGGTCATCAGGAAAATACTGATCCGAACGCTGAAGATGTTCCTTATCGGAGTACTCCTGCACGCCTGGGACATGTGGGTATGGGACGAGGAGAACATCCTTGCCAATCTACGTATATGGGGTGTTTTAGAGCGAATTGCATTGTGCTATTGTGCCACATCACTTATCGTTATCTTTGTCAGGAAGCGTTATTATTGGCACATTATCGTTGCCCTGCTTGCCTTGTATTCCGTCATCTTGCTCATAGGCAACGGTTATGCACAAGACGAGTCGAATATTGCCAGTATTATTGACAGAGCACTCTTTGGAGAAGCACACCTTTATCACAAAAGTCCCATTGACCCCGAAGGTCTCTTGGGTACCATGCCATCCATAGCACACACCCTGATAGGAGTAGTGATTGGCATGATCATCAAGGGAAAGGAAGCCCTGTCCGAGCGCCTTGTCCGCTTGTTTACCGTGGCATGTTCCATCGCCATCATCGGCTATCTGCTCAGTTACGGTTTCCCCCTCAACAAGCGCATCTGGTCACCCAGTTACGTATTGGTAACCTGCGGACTTGCCACGGCATTGTTAGGCATCTTTACCGTCGTCATCGACATAAAGAAGCGAGAGAAATGGAGCCGTCCCTTCCGATGGTTTGGCATGAACGCCATCATCCTCTATGTAGTAAGCGAGATGTTGCCTTCCTTGATGTGGAAGTGCAAAATACCCAGTTCCATCTACAACTCGTTAGTGTCTGTGATGGGATATAGCGAAGCCGAAAGCGCTCCCGAAACGGTTTTGCAAGTCGCATCATTGGGTTATGCCCTCTCATTCGTTTTGCTGATGACATTATTGGCTTGGGCAATGTACAGGAAAAAGTTTTTTGTAAAAATATAATTTTTAACTTGTTTATTAGGTTAGTTATTTGTACCTTTGCATACAAACTAACTAACATACATGAGATTTTATCTGACTATTCTTCTCGCATGCCTGCTTACGGCTTGTGCAGGAACGAAGAACAATCATACTTTCAACGTTTTAGACTTCGGAGCCAAAGGCGACGGAGTTGCCGATGACGCATCTGCCATTCAGGATGCCATCGACGCTTGTTCGCAGGCAGGAGGAGGACAAGTGCTTTTCCCTACCGGACACACCTTCATGGCAGGTCCCATCGAACTGAAGTCGAACATCGACCTTCACCTTGAAGTGGGCGCTACCCTTCTTGCCAATCCCAACGAAGACATCTACCAGTTGAGTGCCTTTGGCGAGAACCGTGGCGAGGGCATGATGTGGCTGTGGTGCGACTCCATCGAGAACCTCTCCATCACGGGCAGAGGCACCATCGACGGCAACGGCATTGCCTTCATGGGCAAGGAACTGGAAGACAGTTACGAACTGAAAGAGTTGAAAGACCCCACGTTTGATCCCCGTCCCCACGTCCTGACATTGAAGGGCGTGAACCACCTTACCATTCGCGATGTAACCATTCGCCAGGGAGCCTACTGGACAGTTCACCTTGTCGGTTGCTACGACGCACTTATCGAGGGCATCTCACTCTTGAACAATCTGAAAATACGCAATGGCGATGGCATCGACCTTGACCACAGTCGCAAGGTACGCATCGCCAATTGTTTTATTGAGAGTGGCGACGACTGTATCTGCCTGAAGAACAGAAGAGAATACGAGAAATACGGTCCCTGCCAGGACATCGTTGTTACCAACTGTGTGATGACAGGTCGTTCGTGTGCCATCAAGATTGGTAGCGAGAACATGGACAGCATATCACGTGTGCTCATAGACAATTGTGTCATCACGGCCAGCAACCGCGGACTGGGCATACAGAACCGTGACGAAGGAACGGTTACCGACGTCACCTTCAGCAACATAATTCTTGATTGCCAATACTTTAGCGATGTATGGTGGGGCAAGGCAGAACCCATCTACGTTACCAGTTATCCTCGTGCCGTTGGCAACCACAAGGATGCCGGTTGGCGCTTCCCCAAGGGGGCAACAGAAGGAAGATGTGGCGAGGTGTCGCACATCACGTTCAGCAACATTCGTGGCGTAAGCGAGAACGGTTGCTTTGTTGGCGGAGACACGCCCGACAAGGTCAACCACATCACCATGAGCAACATAGACCTGACACTTGAACGCAAGACAAACTACGAGGGCGGACGCTATGACCGTCGTCCTTGTGTAGGCGAGGGATTCGTACAGGCCGATGCTACCGAACTGTATGTCGAGAATGCCTCACAGGTAATATTCAACGGAAAGAACTATGCGCAGTAAGGTCCTGGTCATATTACTTTCACTTTGCCTCCACGTGAGCGGACAGGGCAAGAAGATGTCTACCGACGAACTCATGGGTTTGGCGCAGAGCAATCCCGACATGATCAGTAGCATCTATCGTGCATACCCTACCCCTTCCCAGGCATACACAAGCGCTCCGAGTGGCTATAACCCCGTTTTTATCAGTCACTATGGCCGTCATGGTTCAAGATTCGTCACAGAAGACGAGCGCTACCTTTGGCTCATCGGGTACATGGAGGACAAGCAACTGACTGACAAGGGGAAAGCACTCCTGGAACGCATCCGTACAGCATGGGGGCAAGCAGAAGGACGCGGTGGCGATTTAACGGAATTGGGTGAGCAACAGCACCGCGACATCGCCACACGAATGTATGCGCATTTCCCTTCGCTCTTCAAGGGCAACACCACATTGAATGCCTATTCCAGCACAAGTCGCCGATGCATGATGAGCATGATGGCATTCTGCGAGTCGCTCAAGGAGCATAACGAACAACTCATCATCAAGCGCGAGGCAAGCGAGAGGAACATGCGGTTCATCTCGTATACCGAACCCATGAAGAAGGCCATGCAGACAGAACTGGCACAAGAGGGCCAGTCTGCCTATCAGCAACTGCGCAAGGTGTCAGACAAGACGGCCGGTTTCATGAAGCGTATCTTCCTGAATCCCAACGGAATGGAGGATGCATACAAGTTCATGGAGCAGGTTTACTTCCTGGCACAGGATATGCAGGACTGCGGTCATCCTACCGAGATGCTGAGTTTCTTTACTCCCGAAGAACTCTATTCCATCTGGGAAGTAAAGAATTGCGAACTGTATCTTCAGAACGGTGACTCTCCGCTCAGTCACGGCATTCCCGCCCTATGTTCCGACTCGCTGATCAGCCACATCGTTTACGATGCAGACAAAGCCATCAGGGAGAAACGCCAAGGTGCCACCTTGCGTTTCGGGCACGACACAGCCTTGCTCAAGTTGCTCACGCGCATGAAGGTGTCAGAGTGCTGTCCCACGACAAGCAACATGAATACCCTCGCGCTCGCCTGGCAGGATTTCAACATCGTCCCCATGGCAGGAAACGTGCAGTTGGTCTTCTACCAGAACAACGAGGGGCACGTCATGGTGCGCATCCTGCTCAATGAGAATGAGGTGCATCTGCCCATCCCATCCGCGTCACCCCCCTATTACGATTGGGAAGAAGTCAAGCAACTATGGAAGACTCTCCCCCCGCCCTCCCTCTAGGGAGGGGGCTTACTGCTCGCTACAACAAAAAGATAAAACTAATCAAAAACGTCAAAACTAATTAAAACTAATAACAAAAAAATGAAAAAAACAAATTTCCGTTGGACCATATGCGCCATGCTGTTCATGGCAACTTTGGTCAACTACATGGACAGACAGGTTCTGTCACTAACCTACACGGATTTCATTGCGAAAGATTTCCAATGGGATGACAACGACTACGGAACCATCACGGCCGTATTCTCCGTATTCTACGCCTTCATCAGCCTCTTTGCAGGCAAGTTCATCGACATCATGGGCACCAAAAAGGGCTATCTCTGGGCCATCGTCTTCTGGAGTCTGGCAGCTTGTATGCATGCCGGTTGCGGATGGCTCACCATGACCTGCAACGGTGCCGAGAGCATGGAAGCCCTGCGTGGCATGGAGAAAGCCTCGCAGATAAGTCTGATAGGACTCACGTTCAGCGTGTGGTGCTTTATGGCGTGCCGATGCTTCCTTGCCATGGGCGAGGCGGGCAACTTCCCCGCAGCCATCAAGGTTACCGCAGAGTACTTCCCCAAGAAGGACCGTGCCTTTGCCACCTCTATCTTCAATGCCGGTGCCAGCGTGGGTGCATTGCTGGCTCCTCTCTCCATTCCCCAGTTGGCCAAGGCATTTGGTTGGGAGATGGCGTTCATCATCATTGGTGGCGTCGGTTTCGTCTGGGCAGGTCTGTGGATTGTCATCTACAATCATCCCTCTAAGAGTAAGTACGTTAACAAAGCTGAGTTGGAGTATATCAACCAGGACAATACTGCCGAATCTACTGCAAATGAGGAGGCTGTAGCACAACAAGAAACCGCTACGACCGAGAAGAAGTTCGGCATCATCGACTGCTTCAAGTATCGCCAGACATGGGCATTCATCATGGGTAAGTTCCTCACCGACGGCGTATGGTGGTTCCTGTTGTTCTGGGCACCCGCTTATTTCAAGGAGTTGGGCTACTCTCCCTCAACAGGCATGGGTCAGTTGTTGCTTTTCGTGCTCTACCTCATCGTTACCGTTGCCAGCATTGGTGGTGGTTACCTGCCCAAGTACTTCGTTGAGAAGCGCGGCATGCACCCATACGCTGGTCGTATGCGCGCCATGTTCCTCTTTGCTCTACTGCCTATCTTTGCGCTCTTCGCACAACCTCTGGCCGAGACAAGCGTATGGTTCCCCGCCATCATCATCGGTTTGGCAGGTGCCGGACACCAGGCATGGTCTGCTAACCTCTACAGCACCATTGGCGATATGTTCCCCAAGCGTGCCATTGCCACCATCACCGGTATCGGTACCATGTTCGGTGGTCTCTGCAGC
>JAZUKS010000141.1:0-22299 GCA_045643405.1 Bacteroidaceae bacterium
TGGGCGAGAAGTGGCTCACCAACCAATGGTTGCGTTTAGGTACTAGTCGACTGGCAAACCTGTTGCTAAGCGAAGTGATAGGCGAAGAGACAAAGTTCTTTTAAAGTGCAACAGGAAGGGTGGACTTCTACTCCATTTTGCCTCATTTAGGGACATTTATTTCGACCCGTCGGCAACAAAACGTATACAAAAACGATTCTCACGAGGTCAGAAAACTATTTAAGTAATTAATATTCATGCGAATACGTGCAAATTTTCTTGTATAGTGTTTTGAGCGAAAGAGAAACGAAAACATATAAAATATAGAAAAGAACATAAAAATAACGAAAAAAATGAGAAAACACATCACATTTGCGTTTGCTCTGTCATTTTGCATGCTGACCACCTCATGTTTGGTCAGCAGAAAGAAGTACGAGCAGATGGAGAGCCAATATTGGGCAGCTACATTCTCGCGCGATAGTGTGAGCAACCTGCTTAACCGCTCTCGTAAGCAATCCGACAGTTTGGGATATCTCCTGAACGAGTCACGTATGCAATGCGTCAACCTGCTTACCGATACAGCCAATCTGGGCAACAGCCTGCGCACTTACGTAAGCAAGTACAATGCAGCAGCAGATGAGAACAAGAAGCTCAATCAGCAACTGACACTTAAGAGCAAAGAGATCGATGCAAGAGCCAAGACCATCTCCGAGATGCAGCAAATCATCGACGGACAGAACAAGAAGGTACAGGAGCTCTTTGACAACGTAAAGAAAGCCTTGATGGGCTTCAACAGCGACGAACTGACAGTACGCGAAGAAGGTGGTAAGATTTATATTGCCATGTCAGAAAAACTGCTCTTCCAATCTGCCAGTGCAGAAGTGAACGATATGGGTAAAGAAGCACTTGGCAAATTGGCCGATGTACTGAACAAGCAAGTAGACATTGATGTTTATATTGAGGGGCATACCGACAGTATACCTATCAAGACTGCAGTATTCAAGGACAACTGGGACTTGAGTGTAATGCGTGCAACAAGCGTAGTTCGCATTTTGACAGAAACATACGCAGTAAATCCCTTGCAGATTCAGCCCAGTGGACGTGGAGAATTCAAGCCTGTTGACACCAACAGTACTCCCGAAGGAAGAGCCAAGAACCGCCGTACGGAAATCATTATGGCTCCGAAGCTTGACAAGCTCTATGAGATGCTGAAAAACTAATGCTCGCGACGAACAACCAAGTTGGCCAAATCGCAAAGCGAAGACGTAAATTCGGATTGAGGAAGTAAAGATATCTGTTCGAGGGCAAGGTCAGCATAATGCTCCATACATTGAGAAGCATATTGCAAGCCCCCCTCGTTGACAGTAAACGAAACAAGAGCGTTTATCTCCTCGGCCGAAGCCTCACAACGACGAACCTTGAGTGCAAGATCCAGCATTCGAGGTTCGTTGCTTTTAGCCTCACCTTTTGCAAGCGCTTCTTCTTGCTTGTTAATGGCATAAATAGCAGGAAGCGTAATCTTACCTTCCTTCATGTCGTTGCCGGTAGGTTTGCCCAGTTGAATACCACCAGAATAGTCAAGCATATCATCACGAATCTGGAAAGCAATGCCAATGTACTCACCATAAAGACGCAACGCCTCCTGTTGCTCGGCATTAGCACCTCCTAACATAGCACCAATCATAGCACTTGTACTGAACAGAACAGCGGTCTTACGACGAATCACATCGTAATAGGCCCCCTCCTCCACCTTATCAGAATCGAGCGTATAGAGCTGGAGCAATTCACCATCAGCCAACATCTCCGACACCTTAGCAATGCTGTTTACTACATCCACATTCTGCGTTTGGGCAGAATGTTGCAGAGAACGGGCTAAAAGATAGTCACCCACTAAAACGGCGGCCTGCGCCGACATCAGTTTATTGACCGAAGCCTGTCCGCGACGCATATCGCTCTCGTCCACAATGTCATCGTGCACCAAACTAGCCGTATGAAGCAATTCCAGGCTCACAGAGGCGTGAAAAACCGACTGAGAGGCCATACCGAAGCAACGGGCAGCCAAGAGCGTCAGAATGGGACGCAGACGCTTTCCCTGGCGCTTACGAATATGCTGAAGTGCATAATGCAACAGAGGATTCTGATGCGTAAAATCCTTCTCGTAAAGAGAAAGGTATTGCTCCAAATCCACTTCAATAGGTTTACGTATAAGCGCCAATTGATCCATTACAAACAATATAAATCGTGATTTGTGTGCAAATTTACATAAAAAATATCATTAATCCGTATTTTTTGGTTAAATTTGAACCGAAAATATAAAAAGTAACGAGTGGAGCAATTGACTATAATGCCCTACCCCACTTTGTAAACTCCATAAAAAGTAATGCAAAAACTCTTCTTACTCGACGCCTACGCACTCATCTACCGTGCGTATTATGCTTTCATAAAGAACCCTCGCATCAACTCAAAAGGCGAGAACACCTCAGCCATCCTCGGTTTTGTCAACACGCTCGAGGAAGTGCTTCAGAAGGAACAGCCCACCCATATCGGAGTGGCATTTGATCCTCATGGTGGTACATTCCGTCACGAAGCCTACCCTCCTTACAAGGCACAACGTGAGGAAACGCCCGAGGCTATCCGCTTTGCCGTGCCCAAGATCAAGGAACTGCTGGCAGCCTACCGCATCCCCGTGCTTGAGGTACAGGGCTTTGAGGCAGACGATGTCATTGGCGCCCTGGCTCACCAGGCCGACGCACAAGGCATTGACACTTACATGATGACCCCCGACAAGGATTACGGACAGTTGGTTACCGAGCACGTCAAGATGTATCGCCCGTCACATGGTTCGGCAGAAGCAGAGGTAATGGGTATTGAGGAAGTGTGCGAGAAATGGGGCATCGACACCCCCTTGCAAGTTATTGATCTGTTAGGATTGATGGGCGACTCTTCAGATAACTTCCCCGGTTGCCCTGGCGTAGGCGAAAAAACCGCCGTAAAACTCATCAAAGAGTTTGGCAGCATAGAATCCCTGCTGGAGCGCAGTTCGGAGCTTAAAGGTGCCATTAAGACGAAAATAGAGGAGCATACCGAGGATATCAAGATCAGCAAATGGTTGGCAACGATACGTTTGGACGTACCCATCACTTTGGATATGGAATCCCTCAAAAAAGAAGAACCCGACAACGATGCCATCCAAAGGATGTTCCAGGAATTGGAATTCCGTCATTTGCTGAAAAAGAAAGGCGTTAGCCAGCAAGGCAATGAGTCGGCAAGTCAACAAGCCAACAAAACCGCAAGCAAGAGTTCCAAGAAGGACAAGGTGCCAGAAGGACAGATGGACCTGTTCAGCATGTTTGATGCCGCAGACGCTCCCTCCCCTAGCCCACAAGGCAACAACACTCCTCTTCAACAAGATGCCAGCAACAGCACCGGAGACAGTTCGGACGAGCATGAGATAAACAAGGAAAACGAGGAGGTCGTAATCAACTACAAGACCTATAAAGACTTTGAACTTGACTACCAACTCATCGACACACCCGAAAAGCGACAGCAACTCATAGCCATCTTATCCGAAGCACCCGAACTCTGCCTGGATACGGAAACCACCAGCACCAATGCCTTGCAAGCCAAATTGGTGGGAATCAGTTTCGCCATCAAGGAACGACAGGCTTTCTACGTGCCCATACCCGATGCCATCGTCATTGAGGAGTTCAGAACTTTGTATGAGAACCCTAGTACTCTCAAGATAGGTCAGAACCTGAAATACGACCTAACTGTACTTGCCAACTACGGCATTCATTTGGCTGGTCCTATGTTCGACACAATGATAGCCCACTACCTGTTGCACCCAGAAATGCGACACGGAATGGATTATCTGGCTGCAGCCTACCTGAATTACCAAACCATTCACATCGACGAACTGATTGGTAAAAAAGAGAAGGGCAAAAAGCAAAAGACGATGGACGAACTCACGCCAGAGGAAGTGTACATCTATGCCAGCGAAGATGCTGACATCACCCTGCAATTAAAGCACCTCTTTGAACCACAATTGGCAGAGAATGGATGCGAGCAACTGTTCCGCGAGGTAGAAATGCCCTTGATGCCTGTCCTGGCACAAATCGAGCGTGAAGGCGTGTGCATCGACACACAATCGCTGAAGGAAACCTCCACCCTATTCACCGAGCAGATGCTTGAGATGGAGAAGCAGATTCATGAACTTGCCGGTATGGAGTTCAACATATCCTCACCCAAGCAGGTTGGCGAAGTCTTATTCGAGCATCTCAAGTTATCCGACAAGGTACGAAAGACGAAAGGAGGACAATATGCCACATCAGAAGATATACTCGAAAAACTCAGAAGCAAGCACCCTGTAGTGGAGAAAATCTTGGAATACAGAGGATTAAAGAAACTTCTGAGTACATACATCGACGCGCTCCCCTTACTCATCAATCCCAATACGGGGCACATTCACTCTTCGTTCAACCAGGCCGTTACCACCACAGGACGACTGTCAAGTAGCGACCCTAACTTGCAGAACATCCCCGTGCGCGACGCACAAGGCAAGGAGGTACGAAAAGCCTTCATCCCCGAAGAGGGAGAAGAATTCTTCTCAGCCGACTACAGTCAGATAGAACTCAGGCTGATGGCTCATCTCAGCGGAGACGAGAACCTCATCGATGCCTTTGTTGCGGGTCACGACATCCATGCAGCCACAGCTGCCAAGATATACAAGAAACCTATCGAAGAGGTTACACGTGAGGAAAGAAGCAAGGCAAAAACGGCCAACTTCGGCATCATCTACGGCATTTCCGCATTCGGTTTGGCCGAAAGGATGGGGGTAAGCCGTACTGAAGCAAAGCAACTCATTGACGGATATTTTGAAACCTATCCTGGGGTTAAACGATACATGGACGAAAGCATAGAGAAGGCACGACAGAACGGGTATACCGAGACCCTCTTTGGTCGCCGTTGCTACCTTTCCGACATCAACTCCAACAACTCCGTGGTGCGAGGATATGCAGAGCGCAATGCCATCAATGCCCCCATCCAGGGAACGGCCGCCGACATCATCAAGATTGCTATGGTCCGCGTGGCTGCCCGCATGAAAGCAGAAAACATTAAGAGCAAGATGATTCTGCAGGTACACGACGAACTTAATTTTTCCGTTGTTCCGTCTGAAAAAGAGCAACTGCAACAACTCGTTACCGAGGAGATGGAAAAAGCAGCTCAACTAAGCGTGCCCCTCAAAGCCGATTGCGGATGGGGCAAGAACTGGTTGGAAGCGCATTAAAGTTGACGGGAATTAAAGAAGGCAAAAGGAGTTAAAGGACGTTTGTAATAGACAATTTATGCGAAATACGCCAACTCCTGCAGTCTTATTGCGAAGTGCTTCTACTCTGCCACTAATTAAATACCGAATAAAATACAATGAAGCTCCAAAGATTTCAATGAAAAATTGGAGTTTCATTGGAGTTTGATTGGACTTTAATTGGACTTTAATTGGACTTTGAGTAGACGCACATCGGAAACAAAGAGGAGGAAAAGAACTCAAATAAATTTGGCATTTCCCTCGCTTATTCACACCTCTGACCTCCGGTCGAAAGTACTCTCGCTCGAAAATGCTCAAATAAATTTGGCATTTCCCTCGCTTATTCGTACCTTTGCACCCGAAATAATTGAAAAAGAACGAAAATAATCTATGAAAGCAGGAATAGTAGGACTTCCCAACGTGGGTAAGTCAACCCTTTTCAACTGTCTGTCGAGTGCCAAGGCACAGGCAGCCAACTTCCCTTTTTGTACCATCGATGCCCAGTTGGGTCAGGTAAGCGTACCCGATGAACGACTCACCAAACTGGCAGAAATCGTACACCCTGGACGCATCGTGCCCGCTGTATGCGACATCGTAGACATTGCCGGCTTGGTAAAGGGTGCCAGCAAGGGCGAAGGCCTTGGCAACCAGTTCTTGGCCAACATCCGCGAGTGCGATGCCATCATCCACGTACTCCGTTGCTTTGACAATGACAACATTGTGCACGTTGACGGAAGCGTTGACCCTGTACGCGACAAGGAAATCATCGACATGGAACTTCAGCTCAAGGACCTCGAAACACTTGAAAACCGCATGAAGCGCGTAGAGAAAGCTGCCCGCGTAGGTGGTGACAAGCAGGCAAAGATTGAGCTGGACGTTATTGAGGCATACCAGAAGGCGTTGCTCGAGGGCAAGAGTGCCCGTACCGTGACGTTCGACACCGAGGACGAGATAGCAGCTGCCAAGGGACTCTTTTTGCTCACTGCAAAACCCGTGCTTTACGTCTGCAACGTTGACGATACCAGTGCAGCAGAAGGCAACCAGTACACCGAAGCAGTGAAGAAGGCCATTGAGGACGAGGATGCCGAGATGCTTATCATCAGCGCCCAGACAGAGGCTGACATTGCCGAACTCGAGACCTACGAGGAGAAGCAGATGTTCCTGGAGGATATGGGACTCAGCGAGAGCGGTTGCAATCGTCTTATCAAGGCCATCTATCACCTTTTGACCCTGCAGACATTCATCACCGCAGGCGAGATGGAGGTCAAGGCATGGACCTTCCGCCGTGGTTGGAAGGCTCCCCAGTGTGCCGGTGTCATCCATACCGACTTCGAGAAGGGCTTCATCCGTGCCGAGGTTATCAAGTACGACGACTACATCAAGTATGGTAGCGAGGCAGCCGTTCGCGAGGCTGGCAAGATGGGTGTAGAAGGCAAGGAATACATCGTGCAGGATGGTGACATCATGCACTTCAGATTTAACGTATAAAAAGACCCACTGGGCGTTATGTTAGCATTCATTGATTGGTCTCCCTCCGTCGAGGCATTTCACATAGGTTCGGTATCGGTACGCTGGTATTCTCTGTGCTGGGCATTGGGATTGCTGTCGGTGTACCTGTTGGAGCGCTATCTGTACAAGAAACAAGGAGTGGACGAGAAGAAGTTCGACCCACTCTTCATATACTGCTTCATTGGCATTCTTGCCGGAGCTCGTTTAGGTCATTGCCTTTTCTATGATCCCGGCTATTACCTGGGCAGTTGGACACACTTTGTGGAGATGTTCCTCCCCATAAAGATTACACCCGATGGATGGCATTATGTAGGTTTTGAGGGATTGGCAAGTCACGGCGGAACACTGGGCTTGATGATTGCCCTATGGTTCTACATGAAGAAGACGAAGCTGAAACTCCCCTTCATTCTCGACAACATCGCCATCGTCACTCCCATCTGCGCCTGTGCCATCCGCTTGGGCAACCTGATGAACAGTGAGATTATCGGCCGCGTGAGCGACGTTCCCTGGGCCTTCAGGTTCATGCAGTCGGGCGAGGCCATGCAGACGCTTGGAGAGGACGGAATGCCCCTTCCTCGCCATCCTGGACAACTATATGAGGCCATCTGCTACGCATTGTTCTTCATCGTAGGATGGGTCATTTATAAGAAGTCAACGAGTCAACAAGTCAACAAGACAACAAGTCAACAAGTCAACGGGGCAACAAGCTTGGAAGGTAATGGACAACAGAAAGCCCATGGCATCAGCGTAGGCAGTGGATTCTATTTCGGTCTGTGCCTGACCTTGATATTCACCGCTCGCTTCTTCATTGAGTTCACCAAAGAAGTACAAGGCGGTGTGGATAACGGTTCGTTGCCTATCGATATGGGCCAAATCCTCAGCATCCCCTTCATCATTTTGGGTGTTTGGAGCATGACAAGAGCATTTAAGAAATAAGGAAACGCATAATTCCGCAAGGGCTGAAAATTTTTCAGCCCTTTTTTTATACTCATACACAATGTGTTATAATGTAAATCAAGAGCATTTACGGTCCATTTAGGGGCATTTTTCCTAAAACAATGCGTATAACTATATGCTAACGCGTTGCAAAAGGAGAGGCAACCACGTTCCTACATTCTGCCTCTGAGGTGTGAGAAGAAGTGAACCCATCGTGTCTTTTACAAATTCACGTAAATTTGCAGTACACGTATACAAAAAACGTGGATTTCGCCACATTGCAAAATCCACGTTCTATAATTATCAATTTATTTTCGAAATCGCTAATTCAAGCCGTTTAGAACTCTACATCTACACGTTTCTCAGCACCCTCGTCTGCCTTGAACATGGGTTTCTCCTTGAAGCCAAAGATACCCGCAAGGAGCATTCGGGGGAATGTCTTGATATAGATATTGTAATCT
This sequence comes from Bacteroidaceae bacterium, assembly GCA_045643405.1. Lineage (GTDB taxonomy): Bacteria > Bacteroidota > Bacteroidia > Bacteroidales > Bacteroidaceae > Physcousia. The sequence goes on from JAZUKS010000141.1 coordinate 8,191, forward strand.
GCAGCTGCCTGATTATACTTTTGGCGAGATTCCTTGATACGGTTTTCTGTACCTTCAAGCTGATCCTGAAGTTTCAGGAACTGTTCGTTAGCCTTCAACTCGGGATAATTCTCGGTAATAGCCATCAATCGACTCAAACTACCCTGCAATTCTGCCTGTGCCTTGTTAAATCTTTCCATGTACTCCTCGTCAAAGTTACCCATAGAATCAACCTGAAGAGTCATCTGGGTTGCCTTGTTACGAGCCTCTGTAACCTCAACAAACACCTTTTCCTCATGGTTAGCATAGCCCTTAACAACATTAACCAAGTTAGGAATGAGGTCATAACGACGCTGGTAATCGGTCTGCACATTACCCCAAGCCAAGTTTACTTTCTGCTCTTCGGTTACCATGCCATTGTAAGCACTGATAGCCCACATGATGATGACGGCCAAAGCACCAAGGCCCATCCAAGATTTTGAATTTAATTTCATTTTTTTAATCGTTTTATTTAGTTAATAATCTTTTTTGAATTTGCGAAATGATTGCATTTGTTAATTGTACACCCTTTAGAACCGGCCACCAGCGCCACCACCGCCAAAGTGTCCGCCACCAGAACTACCCCAAGAATGACTGCTGCGATGACTGCTGGAACTGTAGCTTGAACGTGAACTTGAACCAGATCCATAGCTTGAACTACCGCTATCAGAACCATGAACGCCATGAGATGTACGAGTACGCTCGGCAGCAAGAGCACCAAATGCACCAGATGTGAAGAGTCCCATCTTGTAAGAGCGTGTGGTGCTGGCAGTTTCCTTACGTCCGATATAGCCACAGTCGGGGCACTCATACGTATCGATAAGACGAACATTACGGAAGCCCTTCTTGGCCTTCTTCTGTTCTTTGGTAAGTTCGATAACCTGGCTGTCGAATGCCTTCTTGGTTTCGGCAATGCTAAGTGCAGCTGCAGCAACAGCAGGCGTTACCACAGTGTCGCCAAGCTTCAGTACGTTATCATTGTCGGCACTAACCAGATTAGTCTCACCAACAGTCTCAACTACTTCTGCCGTCTCAACATCTGCTGCAACATCTGCCGTCTCGGCATTTTCAACCACTTCTGTTGCCTCAACGTCCTCTGCCACATCTGCCACCTCAACATCTTCAATAAGTTTTGTTGCTTCGGCATCAGCGGTTGCACCTGTCACCTCGACTGCTTCGGCAAAGCCGGCATCTTTCTCTTCGCTTAAGCTTCCCATGAGAGGAGAAGCGCTACCTGACACCAGTTTACGTGCCATATCTGCAATGTGGGAGTTCTTCTGCACCTTCATCGACAGCAGTTTGCTTTGAATCTTTTCATTGATCTCTTCCTCGGTAGGAGCACAAGGATCATCGGCAGCCAAAACTGTATGACGCAACTTAATCCTGTAATTGTGTTGCTTGCACTTGGGGCACTCTCTGTTCTTACGTGACCTGTAGGAACCATAACCTATCAAACCGGCCAAACCGCCACCAAACCACAGCAAGAAATTGCTTCCGCCTTCATCTTCATCATCCTCCTCTGGTGCAAGTTCCTCTTCACCGTTACAAACGTCGGCAACCTTCTGTACACCAGCTACGAGTGCCTCACCCCACTTGCCTTCCTTCAGCAAGGGAACCATGACATCACGACCTATAGTACCACACTGACCATCGGTAAGGAACTTCTCCAAGCCCATACCCGGCATAATCTCATAAGCACGACTTTCACTGGCTACCATGATGATAAAACCTGTGTTACTCTTGCCACCAATACCATGCTTCTCTCCTACCCTGATAGTGAATTCGTAGGGATCATCGGGTTCAATCTTCCTCACGGCAATGATAAGACCACGAACACCGCGATTCTTCTCCAAACTGAACATGATGGAGTTGATGCGCGAAACCTCCGAGGCAGAAAGCACTCCATCGGGATTGCTCACATAACTCACCTTTGTTGAGTCGTTGGTGTTCTCTGGTACAGGCAATGTCTCGGGTGTCCATGCACCGAAAGCGCAGACACAGAGCAATGCCATTACAAAAAAAGATAATATACGTTTCATTATTTTATTATTGATAAATGACAAAGAAAGTGTTTCAATTCAACATTACAATGCTACCCATGCATCGTGTTTGCTTCATATACTGTTTTTAGGGTAGTAAGAAACTACTTAAAGAAGGTGGTGAAGAACAAGGCCGCAGCCAACGTTTTCTTTGTTCCTTCCGCCTGGCCGATGCGATTGCCACGGTCATCGCGAACGGTGCCGTCCGACTCTACCGAACCGACCTTGTTGCCACGGTCGTTGCGAACGGTACCGTCAGAGTCAACCTTACCAATGCGATTGCCACTGTCATTGCGGATAGTTCCGTCTGAGTCAATCTTACCCACCTTGTTGCCACGGTCGTTGCGTACCGTACCATCGCTCTCGAACTTGCCAATCTTGTTGCCACGGTCGTTGCGTACCGTACCATCAGAATCCACTCTACCAACAATATTGCCAGAACTGTTGCGAACTGCTACCGTCTGAGCATTGCACAGCATAGGAAGCAGTACAAAACAAAGCATTAAAAAAAGTCTATTCATAACTAAATTAGTTAAACGTTAATAATAAGTATGTTTTCACGGTGCAAAGATAGAGATTTTATTTCATAGTAATTTGTACTCACGACGCAAATTATTGCATTTTTTGTACAAATTGTTCGAAAACACCACACATTTCGTAAAAAAAGACAAGTTTTAGGCAACAATTCTGCAAAAAATGGTTAAAAAATCGTAAATTTGCAGGCAAATTATAGAATTACCAATTCAATTATCAAACCAAGGATATAAAAACAATGCGCGCCTTTACTAACCGAGCGTACATAGTCATATTGCTATTATTCTCTTTCTTGGCCTGTAAAGAGAACACAGTACAAGAACCAAATGCTGCAGAAAAAGAAGCTCAGCAGTTGGCCGATTCACTACGCAATCCCAATGAACTCTACCGATGGATGAAAAGTTACGAGCGGCAAGGCGAACGCCGGGCTGCCCTCATCATCCGCCAAATGTACGGCAAGACACTTCGCGATGAAAGCAAATTCGAGGAAGCCATTGCCGAGCATGACAGTTGCATCAACGAGGCAAAAGCATTGAATGACACCATGCAGCTCATCATCGCCCTCAATAATCAAGGTACCAACGCACGACGAATGGGTGTGCTGCAAAATGCAGCCGACCTGCACTACGAGGCATTGGCATTGAGCGATCAGTTCAGCGACCAGGAGTCGGATGTAGCACAAAAGAACAAAGTAAGGGCGTTGAACGGATTGGGCAATGTGCAATTGTCACTCAACAACCTCGAAGCCGCAGAAATGGCCTTCCGACGTGCTCTGGAGGGCGAAAGCAAACTGGGCAGTACTACCGGCCAAGCCATCAATTACGCCAATTTAGGAAGCATCTATGAGCGTAACGGCAAAAACGACTCAGCTGCAGTATACTACAACAAGTCTATGGAGCTGAACCGTAAGTCCAACAATCCTGTCGGAATAGCTCTTTGCTATCACTACCTGGGACATTTGGCCGAGAAGAAAGGCGATAAGGATGGTGCCGTAAATAACTTCCGATTGAGCTATGAGACGTCACAACCCACGGGCGATATCTGGCATTGGCTGGAGGCATGCAATGCCTTGGCAGATGCTTTCTACAACCAAAACGAATTGGATTCTGCTGCCAAATACATTACGCTATCGCTCAACTCGGCAGAAAAGATAAACTCGAAAGAACACAAGGCAGAAGCCTATGCCATGCTGTCGAAACTGGAAGAGCGAAGAGGACATGCCGCAGATGCCCTTCAACACCTGCACGTGAGTTTGGCGTATGCCGATAGCGTAGCCAACGAAACAAACGAGCAGCACGTGCAGAACCAACGCGTGAACTACGAAGCCAAGAAGCGCGTGGAAGAGGTTCAAAAGGCAGAAACACGTGCTGAATACGAGAAAAACATACGCAAAACGCTAACGTGGAGCGTTGCCATTATCGTCCTGTTGGCATCGATAGCCATCTACGTGAACATACGAGCTGCACGTACCAAAAAAAGGGCTGCTGAGATGCTGGCACATGCCAACGAGCAATTACTCCGAGCCAGCCAGGAACGCCAACAGTTCTACCGCAACATCACGCATCAACTGCGAACACCTCTTACCGTGGTCATTGGCATGGTGAACCAGTTGCAGACCCACATCAACGATGACGATGAGGAAGGCAAGGAAGAGCTGGCTGCCACACAGCGACAGAGTCGCGCGCTTCTGGACCTTGTAAACCGTATGATCAAGGTCTCAAAAGACGGTATCGATATGCCACTCTCTGATACAGCACCCGACATGAACGCCATGCCTGTTTATCAAGAGGGCGAAGTAACACGTTCTGGCACAACACAGAATACCAGACGAACCATCAAGCAAGGAGCACAGGCACGCATGAACAAGGATGGCAGCAAGTCGGTAACCGATGGAGCCACCGTAGTGATTGCCGAAGATAATGACGACGTATCAGCACTTATTCAAACCATCTTCCAAAACAACGGATACACTACCTATGTGGCTCGCGACGGACAAGAAGCGCTTGAGATGCTATCCGAGAACGACCTACCCGACCTTGTCATTACCGATATTGCCATGCCACGCATGGACGGTCTGGAACTCATACGCAGCATCCGTGCCGACAACACCATGAACCACCTACCTATTATAGTAGTATCCGCGCGCGTGGAGGATAGCGAGCGTTTGGAGGGTCTTGACGCAGGAGCCGAGGTTTATCTGGCAAAGCCCTTTATCGTGGACGAACTCTTGCTTCGTGCACAAAAGTTGCTTGAACAACGCTCCATACTTCGCAAGAAGTTCAGCATACAAGAGGAGAGCAACATGCTCCTGGAAAACCTGGATAGCGAGGAAAAGAATTTCTTCACACTCATCAACGAAACGATCGAGATGCACATCAGCGAACCAAGCTTAACCAGCAGCGTATTGGCCGATAAGGTATGCATGAGCCGATCGCAACTGAATCGCAAAATCAAGAACCTTACGGGCGATGATACGAGTCATTACATCCGCAACCGTCGCATGATGCTAGCCTGCCATCTTTTGGTAAACACCACACAGCCCATCGGCAATATTGAGACACAATGCGGTTTCGATACGCCCGGTTATTTCTCGCGCACTTTCAAGACAATGTACGGTACTACACCTACCGAATACCGCAAGAATGGCGGTAAACTATCGGCATAAAACCGTTCAAACAAGGATATTTTTTCCTCTACCTTCGTCTCTAAGGCGAAAGTAGAGGATTTTTCATTTTGCACTAAAAAACAGCAAAAAACGTATGAAATAGGACGGAAAATGCGGTTTTTTACTGAAAAATTGCCGTTTTTCAGGCGTTTTGCACGTTTTGTACAAATGAATGCGCACATAGTGAAAAAGAAATTTACGTATTTTACCGACCTTTGCACTCAGAAACATAAAACAAATTAAAAACAAAATCTAAACAAAAACATTACGCATTATGTTGTACGCACACTTTTCTGAAAAAGCAACCATGCAACGCTACATGAAGATGCTGGGACAAAGCCAGCCTTTCTTCCTTAACCCAGACTACAACCTCGAACAGTTGTGCAAGGATCTGGAAACAAATCGCCTATACGCGTCACGCTTCATTAACCAGACATTCGGAACAAAGTTCCCTACATTATTAAGAAAACTTCGTCTGGCTTACGCTGAACGCCTGGCACACAATGAACCCGAAATGAGTATCACAGAGGTGGCTCTTAACTCAGGCTTCAACAACATGACGTCGTTCAGACGTGCATACGCAGAAAAATACAGTTGCTGCCCAAGCGAGGGCATGAGAAGCAACGCTTAAAACAAAAACACTATTCCACATATATAATTTTATATCTTATCATCACACTGCTTCTATATATGCTCACACTACTTAACACAGTAAGGAAAGTGGAATATTACGAGTGAAAGTTAAAGAAAAAAAAGAGGACTTAAAGAGTCGAAATAGAATAAGTATAGAAATAGAATACAGAAAAAAAGAATAGGCAAACTTAGATTAATTAAGATTAGGCACTACGTAAATTTATAGAATAAGCACTACTTCTATTATATATATTTCTAAAGAGACACTGCTTCTATAATAAATAAAAAAGAAGAAAACTACAAAAATCGTGAGTAACGCACCTTAGGTGCAAGCTCTGATTTTTGTAGTTTTCATTTATGCTGGAGGCAATATTATTCAGCAATACCGCCCTACCCTTTTCCTCCTACGATTTTTTTGATGTCATTGAGCTTATTGAGCGCTTCGAGAGGCGTCAGGTTATTGACATCAAGATTAAGGATTTCATCTCGAACCTGTGCAAGAATGGGATCATCCAACTGGAAGAAGTTCATCTGAACACCATTGCCTTGCTGATTCTCCATACTGATCTTGCCGTCAACACCATCCTTGTTGCGTGTGGCTTCGAGCTGCTGCAACACACTCTCGGCACGTTTTACGATGCTCATAGGCATACCTGCCAACTTAGCTACATGAATACCGAAACTATGCTCACTACCGCCCTGCACCAACTTGCGCAGGAAGATGACCTTGCCGTCGACCTCTTTCACGCTTACGTTGTAGTTCTTGACGCGGTTGAAACTCTTCTCCATCTCGTTCAGCTCATGATAGTGGGTAGCAAACAAGGTACGAGCCTTACCTTTGGTGTTCTCGTGAATGTACTCAACAATCGACCATGCAATGGAAATGCCATCGTAAGTGCTGGTGCCACGACCCAACTCGTCAAACAATACCAAACTACGTTGCGAGATGTTATTGAGGATACTGGCAGCCTCATTCATCTCGACCATGAAGGTACTTTCGCCCATCGAGATGTTATCACTGGCACCCACACGTGTGAATATCTTGTCCACAATGCCTATATGCGCGCTTTCTGCGGGTACGAAAGCACCTACTTGGGACAACAGCACGATAAGAGCCGTTTGACGCAACAGAGCGCTTTTACCGGCCATATTGGGACCTGTAATGATAACAATCTGTTGCTTCTCGGTGTCGAGATAAACATCATTGGGCACATATCGCTCACCAATGGGCATCTGACGCTCGATAACGGGATGGCGACCTTGGCGGATATCAATGGTTTCGCTTTCGTCCACGACGGGACGTATATAACGGTTCTCGCTGGCAGTAATAGCGAAGCTCAGCAAACAATCCAACTGGGCCAGCAATACGCCATCCATCTGAAACTCGTGCGTATGCTCAGCCAGTGCGGCAATCAATTGGTTGAAGAGACGTGCTTCAAGGGATGCAATCTTTTCTTCTGCCCCAAGAATCTTCTCCTCATATTCCTTCAGTTCTTGTGTGATGTAGCGTTCCGCCTGTGTCAAAGTCTGCTTGCGGATCCACTCGGGAGGCACCTGCTCCTTGAATGTGTTGCGCACCTCAAGATAGTAACCGAATACATTGTTGAAACCGATCTTAAGACTGGTGATTCCAGTACGCTCCACCTCTCGCTGCTGAATCTGCAACAGATAATCCTTACCACGGTAAGCAATATTGCGAAGGTCATCGAGCTCCTCGCTCACGCCACTTGCAATGACATTGCCCTTGGCAACCATCAATGGAGGATCGGGATTGATTTCACGGGCAATGCGGTCACGAATCTCCTCGCACAAATTGAGTTGCTCTCCCATCGCCTTCAATGTGTCGTCTTCCGACTCCATCAAGGCTGACTTAATGGGTGCTATGGCTTGCAAGGCAACACGAAGTTGCTGTACATCGCGTGGAGTGATTCGGCCCGTACTGACCTTGGCAGATATACGTTCAAGGTCGCCTATCTGTTGCAGATGCTCATCGGTCAAATCCCTAAGATCGGGGTGACGGAAGAAACAGTCCACCACATTCTGGCGTTGTACAATGGCACGAACGTCCTTCAAAGGGAAACTTACCCAACGACGAAGCAAACGGGCACCCATAGGAGTAATGGTACGGTCGATGACATCGAGCAACGAGGTACCACCCTCGTTCATGGACGAGGTAAGTTCCAAACTTCTCAAGGTAAACCTATCCAAGCGCACGAACCTTTCCTCTTCAATGCGACTGATGCTGGTGATGTGCTTGATTTGCGTATGCTGGGTCAATTCCAGATACTGCAAAATGGCACCAGCAGCAGCAATACCGCTCTTAAGATGGTCAATGCCAAAGCCCTTGAGGTTCTTAACCTGGAAATGACGTGTGAGTTTCTGTGTGGAAGTGAGTTCGTTGAAGCACCAGTCCTCCAACTCATGGGTGATATGACGGGTACCGAAGCATCCTTCAAACTGACCTTTCTTTCCACGCTCATAAAGAATCTCCTTGGGCATGAAGTTGCCCAGAAGTTTATCGACATACTCCGCCGTACCCTGGGCTGTCATGAACTCTCCCGTACTGATATCGAGGAGTGCAATACCACAGGCACCTTTTCCGAAATTGATTGCAGCCAGGAAGTTGTTCTCCTTGCAATTAAGCACGTTGTCATTCATCACAACGCCCGGAGTGACCAATTCTGTAATGCCACGCTTTACAAGTTTCTTGGTCATCTTGGGATCTTCCAACTGGTCACATATGGCCACACGGCGACCTGCACGAATCAACTTGGGGAGATAAGTATCGAGGGCGTGGAAGGGGAAACCTGCCATCTCGGTATTCGTAAGAAATTCCTTATTGTTATTTCTGCGAGTAAGTGTGATGCCCAATATCTGAGAAGCCTCTACAGCGTCCTTTCCGTACGTCTCATAAAAGTCGCCACAACGGAACAAAAGGATGGCATCAGGATGCTTCTCCTTCAGTTCAAAGAATTGCTTCATCATAGGGGTTAAACCCTCGGTATTTGCCATATTATTACGTGAATATGAAAGTTAAGATTAGAAAATTGAACAGATAGGTAGAGACTTACAATTGCTGCATATCGTTGAGTTTCTTGTAATATCCACCTAACTGAATAAGTTCGTCGTGTGTGCCACGCTCTACGATGCGACCTTCGTGAAGCACACATATCTCGTCGGCACCACGAATGGTACTCAGGCGATGAGCAATGGCGATGGTGGTACGCGACTTCATCAGGTGTTCCAATGCCTCCTGAACCAGGCGCTCGCTCTCGGTATCAAGAGCCGAAGTGGCCTCGTCGAGAATAAGGATGGGAGGATTCTTCAAGATGGCACGAGCGATACTGATACGCTGGCGCTGACCACCGGAAAGACGGCAACCACGGTCGCCGATAGAAGTATTATATCCGTCCTCCATCTGCATGATGAAATCGTGCGCATTGGCTATCTTGGCTGCAGCTTCAATCTGTTCGTCGGTAGCATCATCAAGACCAAAGGCGATGTTATTGCGAATGGTATCGTTAAAGAGGATAGCCTCTTGATTGACATTACCGATAAGACTTCGCAACGAGCGGATGCTGAGGTCACGGATGTCCTTGCCGTCGATGCAGATACTGCCACCGAGAATGTCATGATAACGAGGAATGAGGTCGACAAGCGTACTCTTTCCGCTTCCGCTCTGGCCCACCAAGGCTATGGTCTTTCCCTTCTCCACGACGAGGTTGATGCCCTTCAATACGGGACGGTCCTCGGTATAGGAAAAATCCACGTCCTTGAACTCGATGCGGTTTTCAAGAGCCTTGATCTCGGTGGGTTGAGTCACCTCCTTGATGTTGTTCTCGGCATTCAGAATCTTATCGATACGTTCCAGCGAAGCCATACCTTTCTGAATGGCGTAACCGGCACGAGAGAGGTCCTTCAAAGGTTGCAAGGTGGTGTAGAGGATAACCAGATAGTAGATGAACATGCTGGCATCGATAGGGGAGTGACCTGAGAAAATCAAGGTACCACCAAACCACAGCACGATAACTATCATGACGGTACCCAGGAACTCGCTCACAGGATGTGCTGCACTTTGTCGGACAGCCACACGGGTAGAAGCACTACGGAATTCGTTGTTGACGGTCTCAAAACGCTTTATCATCTTCTTTTCGGCCAAGAAAGCCTTGATGATACGAAGACCGCCCAATGTCTCTTCAATCTGGCTCAAACCATCGCTCCACTTCGACTGAGCATAAAGCGAGTTACGCTTCAAAGACTTACCGATACGGCCAATTCCAAAGGCTAAAACGGGCACCACCAAGAGGGTGAAGAGCGTCAACTGCCAAGAGATGTAGAAGAGCGTTCCCATATACACCACGATGAAGATGGGATTCTTTATGATCATGTCCAATGACGAGGTGATGCTGGCATCGACCTCGTTCACGTCGGTCGACACACGAGCCAAGATGTCGCCCTTGCGCTCCTCGCTAAAGAAAGAGAGTGGGAGAGAGACAATCTTGCGGTACAACTTGGCACGAATATCGCGCACAATGCCCGTACGAATGGGCATCAAGGTAGCAGAACCGCCAAAGTAGCAACCGGTCTTGAGAAGCGTCATCAAGGCCAGTCCCAGACCCAGCAAAAGCATCGTAGTGGCAGGACCGTAGGATGCAATCAACTCTTGCGAGTAGTAGTTAAGGTTGTTCTTCGCGCACTCGCCAATACCAGCACTTCCCCATTCCATATACTCGTAGTGTGTCTGCTCTACCTGAAACAGGATGTTCAGGATGGGCAACAGCAACGAGAATGAGAAGACATTGAAGAAAGCCGTCAGGATGTTGAATCCAAACGTTGCCACGATGTACTTCTTATAGGGTGCAAAGTAGGGGCCCATCTTTTTCCAGAAGCCACCTCCGTTTTCCTTTCCTTCCTGGGTAGAGGAAGCTGTTTGCGCTTGACTAACTTTCTTTTTACTCATTACGTTTTTTTATAGTTTAAGGTAATGACATACTTGCGACTATTGCGACCTACTTTCTTCCGAAGTCAGCAGGTATCTCGCCCCATTTTTCCGTATCCCACTTCAGGATGGGCACACGGAAGTCATTCTCTCTGAGCCACTTCTCGGCACGAGCCACAAGGTTGAGCACCTGTTCGGTGTCGGGATTGAGGGCAAGGGTAGTCTTTGCCTTCTTGTTTCTCACCCATGCCTGTCCGCTTATGCTATCGCTGTAGATGGGCATAGAGATGCCTTTCTGCTTCATCAATGCCAAAGCATGCACAATAGCCAGAAACTCTGCTATGTTATTGGTACCCAGCATAGGTCCTACTCGGAAAATCTCCTTTCCCGAAGGAATATGAACCCCACGATACTCCATAGCACCAGGGTTACCCGAGCAAGCTCCGTCTACGCAAAGAGCCTCTTTTAGTTCATAGTTCATAGTTCATAATTCATAGTTCATAGTTTGTAATTCATAGTTCGTAGTTCGTAGTTCGTAATTCGTAGTTATTCGCTCTTGCTTGTTTTAACGATTGAAACCAATATCTTTATCAGTTCTCGACAATCATCCAACAAACTATTCGCGACATCACTCGAGATGATTTCTGATTCTATTAATAATTCTATCCAATATTCACTTTCGCTTGCTTCTTTTAAAGCAATGTTCATTTTGGACGTAAAATCAGCTCTACTTTGCCCACGCAATGCCTCCTTGACATTTGCGCCAATGCTAGTTCCAGAACGAAGCAGTTGACGAGAAAGGACATATTCCCTATTTGCATCTCTTTCTGTTAGATAACGATACAATTTGATTATCCGAAGAGCAAATAACTTACTCTTATCCTTGATAATACTGTCCTTCATCCTGCCAACTATGAACTATGAACTGATTACATTCTCTCAGGCACCTCGATGCCCAGCAAGCTGAGGCCATTCTTGATGACCTTGCTGACTGCCTCTGAGAGAGCCAAGCGTACCACCTTCTTGTTCACATCCTCTTCCTTCAGCACGCTGAAGTCATGATAGAACTGGTTGTACTCCTTGACAAGTTCGTAACAGTAGTTGGCAATGCAAGAGGGATTGTAGTCGGCACCAGCCTGACGGACAGCGGCCGTGAAACCGTTGAGGTGCTGGATGAGACTGATCTCCTTGTCGCTGAGCTCTGCCTCGGTGGGCAGGGTAGCAGGAACCACGATGCCCTCGGCAGCTGCCTTGCGAAGGATACTGCGGATACGAGCATAGGTGTACTGGATGAAGGGACCAGTGTTTCCGTTGAAGTCGATTGACTCCTCGGGATTGAAGAGCATATTCTTGCGGGCATCCACCTTGAGGATGAAGTACTTCAAAGCACCCATACCCACGATGCGAGCAATCTCGTTGGCCTCGTCTTCGGTCAGGCCCTCAAGCTTCTTCATCTTGTCGGCACTCATCTCCTTGGCATTGGCAATCATACCTGCAATCAAGTCGTCAGCATCCACTACGGTTCCCTCACGACTCTTCATCTTACCATTGGGCAACTCTACCATACCGTAAGAGAAGTGAACGAGATCCTTGCCCCACTTGAAGCCGAGCTTGTCGAGCAGGATAGAGAGCACCTGGAAGTGGTAGTTCTGCTCGTTGCCCACAACGTAGATCATCTTGTCGATGGGGAAGTCCTGGAAACGCAACTTGGCAGTACCGATATCCTGAGTCATATAGACAGAGGTACCGTCTGAACGCAGAAGGAGCTTCTCGTCAAGTCCCTCCTTGGTGAGGTCTGCCCATACAGAGTTGTCATCACGACGATAGAAGAAGCCTTTCTCCAAACCTTCCTCTACCTTCTCCTTACCCTCAAGGTAAGTATTGCTTTCGTAGTATATCTTGTCGAAGCTTACGCCCAGGGCCTTGTAGGTCTCGTCGAAACCGGCATAGACCCACTCGTTCATCTTCTGCCAAAGGCCACGCACCTCGGGATCGTTCTGCTCCCACTTTACGAGCATGTCGTGTGCCTCCACAATCAGGGGAGACTCGTTCTTTGCCTTTGCCTCGGCAGCTTCTTCATCCATTCCCTCGGCCATGAACTTAGCCTTGAGTTCCTTTACCTCCTCGCGATAGTGCTTGTCGAAGGCTACATAGTAGTCGCCGATGAGGTGGTCGCCCTTCTTGCCACTTGTCTCGGGAGTTTCACCATTGCCATACTTCAGCCAAGCCAACATAGACTTGCAGATGTGGATGCCACGGTCGTTTACAATATTGGTCTTTACCACCTTGTTGCCGTTGGCCTCCATCACGTTGGCAAGTGCCCAACCCAGAAGGTTGTTGCGCACATGACCCAAATGGAGGGGCTTGTTGGTGTTTGGACTTGAGTACTCAATCATCACCAAGGGACTGTTCTCGGTAACGGGCTGGAAGCCGAACTTCTCTTCGGCATTCACCTCCTCGAGCATCTTGATCCAGAGAGCAGGAGAGATGACAAGGTTCAGGAATCCCTTTACCACACCGAAGCGAGCTACCACGTCGGGCACATTCTGCACCAGGTACTCACCAATCTGCTGAGCGGTATCCTCGGGCTTCTGACAGCTCATCTTCAGGAAGGGGAATACTACGAGTGTGAGGTTGCCCTCGAACTCTGCTCTTGTCTCTTGCAACTGTACCATCTTCTCGGGTACTTTCTGACCGTAGAGGGCCTCGATGCCTGCTATCACGGCCTCTGTGATTCTGCTTTCGATACTGACCATTGTATTGTAATTTTTGATTATTTCGTTCTATTATGTACACGTATAGGCACGCGCCCACACATGAAAAGCGTGCAAAGGTACGAAAAAAAACTGATAGTATCAAAGTCTTTCCTCATTTTCCTCATACTTTCCCTTTAGGTTCTCCTTACTTTGCCATTAGGGGCACTTTACTTTGCGCTTAGGTCTGTCTTCGTTTCCTCTTTGTTCCCTCTTTGTTTCACCTTATGTTTCCCTTAGTTTTCCCTACAATTCTCCACAAAATCGTGGAGGAACCTCGGAGGAACCTCGGGGACAGCACGTAGGAATCATGTTGGTTTGTACTGGTTTGTGTTGGTTTGTGTTGGTTTGTGCTGGTTTGTGTTGGTTTGTGTTGACTTATGAACAAATCGAGTAGGAGGAAAACGAAGTGGTTTTCTTCCTACTTTCGTTTTCCGACCTCTCACACCACCGTACGTGCCGTTCGGCATACGGCGGTTCTCTAATTGCGATGCAATTTTGTGTAGATGCCTATAAGCGAGGGATAAC
>JAZUKS010000142.1:0-22365 GCA_045643405.1 Bacteroidaceae bacterium
TGATGACTTGTCGCTAATAAGATAATTAACGAGATAAGCGAAATAAAGTTGTGGGTGTAGTGTCGCATGATGAGAACGGAGCGTATGCACCACCTCCTTCGGTATGAAGATGTCTTCGTATGTAAGCGAGGTATCGTTGAGATGGATGCCCGAATGAACAGGATTCCAGCACTCTGCCACCTGCTCATCTGTGATACGCGACGCTGAGAGGACTACATTCATTTTTCCTTTCAGGTCCATTACCTCGCTCAGTTCCTGTCGACAAACAAATACATTCAGGGGTAGCGTCTGCTCGTTTTTGAGCAAGATGTTTCCACCCTGCTCCACCGTCTTGCAACCTCGGATATGGAGGCGCATCTGCGTAGCATAACTCTGTGTAACGAAAAGACTGCCGGATGGAACCATACCATGTGATGGCAGGTGCAGGATGAGGTCTTCTGACGCACCTAACTTCTTCTGTAACGGTTCGTTGACAAGTGCCTCACCTGTGGCAAGCGAATCGTTATCTGTACCCCACACATACACGGGAATAAGTTTGTCGTTCACCGACAGGAATCCCTCCATGAGCAGATAGCCTTGTGCATCCTGTAAGGACGCTTGCTGAAGGATATCCTCATCCATAAAACCCGTTCCACTGGTCAGGATGGTTTCTGTACGTCCTAAACGTTCTTCCACACGCTGTACCAGCGTACCACGCACCGAATCGCCGAGCAAGAGACTGCCCGTCAGTACCGCCATCAGCAAGATGACAGCAAAGGTTACCAGACGATAATAACGCCAGTAGTAACGACGACTTTGTGCTATGGAGTTATGGATGTTCATTCGTTCAGTTTACCTTGAAAGAGTGTATACGTCTTATGTGCAGACTTTGCCATCTCATCGGAATGGGTCACCATGACAATGGTAGTGTGCAGTTCGCGATTTATCTTCTGAAAGAGTTCGAGGATGGTACGTGCATTGTGTGCATCCAATTGTCCGGTGGGCTCATCTGCCAGCAGAACTGCAGGTTGGTTGATGAGGGCACGGCAAATGGCCACACGCATCTTCTCACCGCCCGAAAGGGTAGATACAGCACTATCCTTGAGGTCTGCCACGCCCATGAACGTCATCAGTTTCAGGGCGCGTTCCACCTCATCGAAGTTGGTACTCTTCTTCTCTGCCAGAATAGGTAGCAGAATGTTTTGCAAGGCCGTAAACTGAGGCAACAACCGGTGGTCCTGAAAGACAAAGCCGATGAGACGGTTGCGCAGGTTTGCCATCTTTTCTGCCTTTACCTCTTCACCCGCCAAGATGTAAGTACCGCTGTCGGGCATCAGCAAAGTGCCCAGTACATTCAGCAAGGTTGTCTTACCAGCACCCGACTCGCCCTTGATAGCCACAAACTCACCCTTCGCTACGTGTAGCGAAAGTGAGTCGAGTACCGTAAGTGTACGGGTGCCGTCGGCAAATTGTTTATGTATGTTATCTAGTTGAAGCATAATAAAGTACCTCTGCTTGTTAGTATGAAGAAACGGTCGCTGATAATGGCGGGCGACCCGATGATGGTCTCACCCGTTTCATAATGCCACAGTTCTTTTCCGTCATCGCAACTCAGAATGGAAACATGCCCGTCCTTCGTGCAAACCAGAACCTTATCGTTTGCCACGAGTGGAGAACACTCGCCCGTAATGCCACGGAGCATCTTTTTCCATCGCAACTGCCCCGATTTGCGGTCTATGCAATTGATGTATCGGTCACCCGAAAGGAAATATACGGCATCATAGGTAAGAGTGGGCATAGACACCACTCCGCCATCTTGTCCGTCCATATCGTCAGAGACAGCAAAGAGCTTGCGATGCTGACTGATCTTTCCGTTTTCGAGTTTCATCTCATACACATTGCCATTGTAATCACAGGCACACGCCATTCCGTCGAGAATAGCAGGCGAAGCAGGCACATAACTGTCCAGTTCGAGCGAGTCGGTCATCTCGCCAGTAGAAGCATCTACCACACGAACCCACGCATCGCAACCGCCAAACATCATATAACGGTGCCATACCGCAGCCGTGCCATTGATATAGTAACCTGTTTCTATCTGCCCCGTCTTGCGTCCCGTAAGCGCCTTGAAGGTGTACATGCTATTGTCATAGCTACCCACCAGCAGATTATCGCCCACCAAGTTAGGCGATCCGGATATCTGTCCCATCGTCTCATACTCCCAAAGTGGCTTGACAGACTGTACCTTGGATGCCGTGGTCCTTGCCATCAGTTGCTTAATGCTCAACGCTGTGACAAATCCGTCGATACGACCGATGTAGAGGATGGTGTCATTGGCAATAAACGACGCCTCAACAGGAGTGTTCAGGTTATAGTAAACGCATGTATCGCCATCAATGGTGTATCCTCGCAATTCACCTTTTCGACTGAGTTGGTAAACAATCGAATTGAACACGATGGGCGATGCCACAGTACGCGTCTTGGTGGACTTGCTCCAAGACAATTTTGGTTCGTCGGGCAGTTTGCATTCGGTGAAACCGCACAATGAAGGCGAACCACGAAAGATGGGCCAGTCATACACACCCTTTGCCTCATCGCCCAATTCCTGGACGGAAGCACACGAGTTGAGCAAGAAGGCACAAACTGCGACGATTATGTAAAATGACTTCTTCAATTATTTATCAATTTTGTATTCTAAACAATGCTCCCGTGGGACAGATATCTGCCAGGCTCTCGTCAACATGCCCTTTACTCTGCTCAGGGATAACCACCTGCATATCGAAACCACGATGCTGGAAGGTAAAAGCATCCTTGGAGTTATAGACGCACAATCCGCAACGCACACACTTGGCTGGTTCAAAATAAAGACGTCCCGTAACATGCAGTTGTTCTTTGACAATCTGGCGAGAAGAAACGCCGTATCGAGGCGACTTGATGCCTGCCTCGGATGCATACTGACGCAACTTACACTTGTCCTGACCTTCGCAAGCACAATGCAGACAACGAGAAGGTTGGTTGTACACCTCCTTCAGCCACTCCTTTTCCGCATCGGTATAACGGCCGAGCTTGGAAGAGAAAGAATAAGAACCTCCGCCCTGCCCTTCCGCTTTCATTTCATCGGGGCAGGCACCTGATGCAGGTGCAGGATGGGTTGCTACCTCCTTAATGATATCCTTGATGGTGACGTTGCTGTCTATGGTCTTGCGTCGGCATGCTTTCTCACACCCGCCCTTGCATGCATCACAAGGCAGGTTGTTAAGGTCGGCAGTCTTCGAAAGAACAGCCTTGGCTTGTGCCATCTGTCCACGGTCATAATACAGGATGAGTTTGGCCACGTCAATCTTGGCAGGACACACCACTGTACATGGTGCTTCACAGTCGGCACGATGGTCACTCAGCAGTAGTTCGAGCGACATGCGACGCATATTCTTCACATCATCCGACTCCACGTCAATCTGCATACCTTCGGTGGGATAGGTAGAGCAACTGGGAATCATCTGGTCGTTGACCATATTGCGCACCATGCACACCATGCACGAGGCCTGATGCTTGGCACCATCAGCATAGCACAACGAGGGAATCTCGTAGCCCACTGCCCGAAGTTCCTCAAGCAAGGTACGTTCACCTGAGACCTCGTATATTTTATTGTTGACAGTTATCTTCATTATATTCTATCAATAGTGTTTAAGCACTAACCTATGATTTCTAATTTCTAATCTATCACTACAAAGCTATAAGCGATAATCTATAACCTCTCAAAAGCATCTATAACCACTAACCCATAACCTTTAACCATTACTTCCTAACCTTCTTTATCGCGTTGTAGTCGCATTCGTCAATGCACAGCCCGCATTGCGTGCATCGCTCAGCATCAATCACGTGTTTCTCGTAAGGCGTATAGGCAATGGCCTCGCTGGGACACGAACGCGCACACTTGGTGCAACCCACACAATCGTCCGTGATTTGCAGTTTTACCATGTGCTTGCACGAACCGGTTCGGCAGATGCCCTGCACATGCTCTTCGTATTCGTGGCGGAAATAACGCAAGGTGGAGAGTACGGGATTGGGAGCCGTCTTACCTAATCCGCACAGGGCAGAACGCTTGATGCTCAAAGCCAACTCCTCCAAACGATCAATGTCCTCCATCTTAGCCTGACCGGTAGACAAACGGTCCAGTATGTCGAGCATACGGCGAATACCAACACGGCAGAAGGTACATTTTCCGCACGACTCCTCGCAAGTAAAGTTGAGGAAGTAGCGTGCAACATCCACCATGCAACTCGTCTCGCTCAGTACCACCAGACCACCCGAACCCATAATGGCACCCATCTTGTTCAAGGCATCAAAGTCAACCTCCGCATCACACAAGTCGGCAGGGATGCAACCGCCAGAAGGTCCACCCGTCTGGACTGCCTTCAAGGCCTCACCGTTTTCCACTCCACCACCAATCTCCTCAACGATTTGTCGGAGGGTAGTTCCCATGGGGACTTCAATCAAACCACCATGATTTACCTTTCCTGCCAAGGCAAACACCTTTGTGCCACGACTGCCCTCTGTGCCTACCTTTGCATACTCATCTGAACCATGACGGATGATATAGGAAATCTGACTAAGCGTCTCAACATTATTAATCAACGTCGGTTGACCGAACAATCCACTCTGCGCAGGATAAGGCGGACGCAGATGGGGGAAACCACGTTTACCCTCAATAGAGGCGATGAGCGCAGTCTCCTCACCGCAGACAAAAGCACCTGCTCCTTCAAAGACGCGGATATTGAAAGAGAAACCGGTGCCCAAGATATCGTCACCCAGCAAACCTTTCTGCAGGCACATATCAAGTGCCTTGCGAATGCGAATGACTGCCTGTGGATACTCGGCACGGATGTAGAAGATACCCTCATGGGCACCCACTGCAAAACCGGCAATAATCATACCCTCGATAACTCGCAAAGGATACGACTCCAGAAGGATGCGGTCCATGAAAGCACCGGGGTCACCCTCATCGCCATTGCAGATGACGTATTTTGAAGCCTCTTTCTTCATTCCATCGCTAACGGTCGAAGAACCAAGGTCTGAGGCATGTGCATCGGCAACCAACTGCCACTTACGTCCCGTGGGGAATCCACCGCCACCACGACCACGTATACCGCTCTTCAACACCTCGTCGATAATCTGTTGGGCGGTCATCGCCGTCAAGGCCTTCCGCAAAGCCTCAAATCCACCGAGCGAGATGTACTCTTCAATATCGAGTGGATTAAGATGTCCGTATCCCTCGGTAGAGATGCGATACTGACCTTTGAGGAAGTTGTTGATACCTTTTGTACGCTCCTTTTCCGGAGTATATAGGATGTTGTCCCAAGTCTGGTCGGTATGGAAAGTATCAATCTGATTGAGTATGGCATTGCGCAATCTGCGCAGACGACCGGCAGGACGGAAGTGGTGAAGCAGAATCTCCTTCACCTCGTCGGGTTTGATGTTGGGGTAGCGAACAATGTTGCCATCTGGCGTAGCCACGTCGATAAGAGGCACCTGATTGCAAGCACCCACACACGAGATGGGTTTGATGCGCACATGTATGCCAAGTTGCTTACATGCCTGCAACACCGCCTCGTGCACCTCGGCAGTACCACTGGCCTGGCAACAGTTCTCCATGCCAAGTCTTACTTCGCCCTGCACCTCTGCGCTATGGGCATCTCCACTACCATTGTCCTCACTGGCCACCATCGACTCAAACTCATTCAGTACCTCACGCACCCTACCGGGTTGCACATGGCCGAATATCTTATTGTCAATCTGCACCACAGGCGCCAGGGCACAGCATCCCAGACATGCCACCTTCTCGATAGAATACTGCTGGTCAGAAGTAGTAATGGTGTCATCGCCCATACCCAACTCACGCTTGAAGGCGTCAAACACATTGTTGGCACCCTTCACATGGCAGGCCGTTCCGATGCACACCTTGATGATGTGACGGCCGTAAGGCAACAAACGGAACTGGGAATAGAATGAAGACACGCTGATGAGTTGGGCACGATCAATCTCCGTGCGCTCATACAGACGTTCCAAAGCATCCGAAGGCAGATAGTTGAACTCCTGCTGGATGGCTTGCAACAAAGGGATTATCTGCTCACGTGCTGTGCCAATACGGTCGATGATGGCATCAGTGCGTCGTACCAAAGCCTCAATGCCTCCCGAAGCACAATCACAATTGCAACCTATTTTATCTGACATAATGAGTAGGAATTCTAATTAGTTCTTCTTGACACAATAGAGCGACTTGTCGGTGCGCACTATCATCATTCCATCTGTAAATGCTGGTGTGGCAAAAGTCTTCTCGCCCGTCTCAAACGAGGTAATGAGGTCGAACGTGCTGGATGAGAAGATATAAGCCTTACCGCTGTTGCTGAACAGATATACCTTGCCATCAACTATGACAGGAGAGGAATAGAAAGGCGTACTGAGGTCATGCTCCTTCTTCAACTCACCGGTCTGTGCATCGTATGCACACACCATGCCATAACTGGTGGCACAGAACACCAGGCTCTTGGTGGCAGCCAGACTTGAACACTCTGGCAGGAAGTCTGAAGCCTCCCACAGGGTCTCGCCCGTAGCACCGTTGATAGCGATGCACTTGGCGTACTCGCTTGCACCATATACAATGCCACCGGCACTGGCAGGACTGGATCCTACCTCACCCGTCATACACTCCACACGCCACAACTCTGAACCATTGCCTGGATTGTAGGCCGCAATGGCAGGATTACCCATAACCACCAGTGCAGACTTGCCACCCAGTGTAGCAATGATGGGCGAACTCCATGCTATCTTGTCGTTAGTTGACTTGCTCCACGACTGGTTTCCGGTCTTGGCATTGAGGGCGATAATCTTACTGCTACCATTGTTCTGATACTGTATGATGACGCTACTGCCATACATCAACAATGAAGAAGCGTATCCGTAATGGTTGTCAGGCAGACCGATATTCTTGGCCCACAAACGATTACCGTCCATGTCAGCACAGATGATGTCACCCGTTGCAAAGATGGCACATACCTGCTCACCATTGGTGGCAGCCGTGCTGGCAGCCAAACCAGTATCAGCATTCACCTTAGGCATGGATGCAGGCGAACCCGCAATCTTGTCTGCCTTAACCGTCCAGCGTAATTCGCCGGTATAGACGTCGTAACAGTACAACTCACGTGCCTTGTCATCAGCGCCTGTGATGAACACATTACGACCGCTGATGATGGGTGAGTTGTAACCATGCTTAGGAATGGATGACTGCCACAGGATATTCTTCTTGCTCTTCAAGTCCCAACTGGTGGCAATACCACGAGCCGAGGAGGTTCCGCTGGAATTGTTGCCACGGAAAGCCTTAAATGTATTTTTAGGGATGGGCAGACTATCGGTCGCAGCCACTGTATCGGTCAGTTCTGTTGCTACACTAAGCGTGTCGCTTGCAACATCCCCTGCATCTTCCTCCATCATGTCGGGTGTGGTCGAAGACTCTTCTGCCAACAGCTCATCGCCTTGGTCCTTGTCGCCACCACCCAGATTAATCTGCTTGATAACGATGAATGCAACGGCCACCAACAAAGCTGCGACAGCCGCTCCGCTAAGATATTTGCGGGCACGCGACTTATTCATCCACTCGTCGATGGAGTCGAGTTCCTTATCCGGCAGGTTCTTGGTTTCCTTGTAGTACAGATTCAGACAGAGTATCAGTACGCATGCCATGCCCAACAGCAGGTAGGTACCCAATTTCAACTGCCCCTCCTGCACGAAGTAAGCCTTGCGCGACAGGAGGTCTAACTGACGTATCTGCTGTTGCAGAGGTTCGTTTTCGCTATTTGCATCGTTCAGTTCTTTCAAGGTATCCATTACCTCCGATTCCAGAGGTGACACCTTTTGCATCTGGTAGTAACTCACTGCCAGCATGGTTCCTAGCGCCAACATGAAGATGGCGGTAACGAGGGCGATGTTTCGATATAGTTTTCTCATTTTTTAGTAAGGTTTTGCGGACAATAATTGAAGCACTTACCACACATGGTGCAACGTGCCGTATCAATCTCGTAAGTTTTGCGTGAACGTTTCAGAGACAGTTTCAGGAGTTTGAAACCTATGATGAAGCCAATCAATGCACCGGCCAATGTAGCATATAGGGCATACTCGGCTCTTACCTTGTCAACCTTGACTTTCAGTTCGTCTACATTGCCACCCATTGCATTGAAGGTCTCCACTTCGAGGGGTTCCTCCATATCTGGATGTTCCTGCTGTTGCATAAGGAGTTCGTAGAGGTACACGTCCTTATGTGCTACGCTCAACGCATCGCTATGCTGTCGCAACAGCAAAGCACCTGCCACGGTGAGCAGAGGCAGCAGTACACTCATCAATATGATGCGACGAACACCTGCCGAACGTTCCTCCTTGGTCTTGCTTCTTTGAGGTTCGCGGATAGCATCTACCGGACAAGACTTGTCGCACAGGGCGCAGTTGATACAAGTCTTCTCTGTTATCTCCATCTTCTTCCATGACAAGGCACTGAATGCGCTCAGCAAAGCACCATAAGGACAGAGATACTGACAGAAAGGACGCCCGATGAATACTGACATCAACAACAGTATCACACCAAAAGTGATCATACCCAGGTCACCACCCAGACGGAAGATACCGATAAACGGATCCAACCTGCATACCAAGAACTGACTGCGGGTAGCCGCATAGAGAATGGTGAAAGCCAGATACACCCAGGGTATCACCGTCAATGCCGAATTGATGGCTCTTGACAATCGGAAGTTGCGGACATTGACCAACTCCTGCAAAGCTCCGAGCGGACATACACCAGAACAGAACACGCGTCCGAACAGCAATGCGAATATAATGGGTATCAAGAAGATAAGCAGTACGTACCAAGGCAGGTTATAATCCGAATCCGTCAATGCCAATGTAACGTTCTGCAAAGAACCTACACTACAAACACACCCGCTTCGGAAGAAACCGAAATAGAGTACTGAAACAATGGAAGTGGAATAGATGACAGCACGACTGCGCTTCTTGTAAGCGGCCCATACCACGGCACTCATCATGCCCACCAACAGCACGATGTCTACCACGTTCCATAGTTGTTCCATAGGAATGCTATGGGTGATATTGGGATATTCGTAGCCAGAAGTAAAGTCAGGCTTTGGGAAACGAGCCTCGGCCATGGCCATCAGGCAACTTACCATCCCAACAAAAAAGGCAATAATTCTACGCATGGTCTTTCAGTTTATAGGCTTCATCGTATGACACTCGTTGTATGGCATCCGAAGGACAAACACGTGCTATCTGACACTCGTTGCAGTTCTGGCACAAATCCTGCTGAATCTGCAGGAACAATGAACCATTACCAAACGATGTGCATCCCTTGACACATTTGCCACATCCATTGCACAAGCTCTCATCTATTGTATATTCAAAGTAAGGTTCCTCTACGAACTTACGCTGAATGGCTCCGGTAGGACACATTTGGTTCTCGGCTGCCGTATTGAGATCTTTCACACTAGGACGATAGTAGCCACCGCACAGGTCGCAGTATCCGCACACCTTGTTGGCATGAAAACACTTCACCGCCGACACGGGTAACACACAGTCCGTTTCGCAACGACCGCACTGGGTACATGCAAAGGGATCTATCTGCCAGAACATATCGCCCTTACCCTTCATCTTGGTAGCCAGCAAACCACCTGTGGCCAACGTCACGCCACCGGCAAACAGGGCACCACAGGTTCGCAGGAAATTTCTGCGGTCCATTGGGCTTTTCAGTTTCTCTTTATCCATCATTTTACTTAGTTACGCTATTTTTCACAACTTCAGCGGGCAGTCCTTGTCACATTGTCCGCAAGCAGTCTCCTGACTCTGTTGTTTGTTGTACTGGAAGATGGAAATCTTCGTTCCACCAGCCACCAACAGTTTATCCTTCATGATACGCACATCGTATGCGGAACTACCGCCTCCCAACGCCTTCTTGTCAAGTAGGATACTGCGGAAAGTTCCATTCTCGCTATAACAGCTGATGCGGGGTATTCCCTTCTCCGACGTCAGCAGTTCACCATTATGAGCGGGGGTGAGAACTACAGGATTGCAACAACCACTAAAGGCACCTGCCCCAGCTCCAGGCTTTCCGAATGATGCCACAAACTCACCATCGGTGGTATACTGCTCCACCTTATGTCGACCGGGGTTCGAACAGAACACCATGCCATCCATGGTGGTGATACCAAAACCGTAACTGGGAACGATGAACCCCTCTGGACTATTGATAAAGCGATTCAGCGTACCGTCAAGGTTATACTTACAAATATTCTTGTTGGACGCATCGGTCACGAACACGCCTTCATTGCAGACCGCCAGCGAGCAGTAGTCCGAATTCCCGCTACATGCCTCCCATTCTTGTTGCAGGTCCCCTTCACGGTCATACACTTCCACACGATTGGGGAAGAGGCAGTACAGTTTACTGTCGAACACCACAAGGTCACGCAAATCGCTGGGCATAGGGAAACTTGTCTGCATCTCACCACTCATGCCATATATATATATGGTATTGGGCGTTGCCACATACAGACTACCGTTCTCTACGTCAAAGGCGGTGATGTCATCTGGCACTTCAAAACCGAAGGTACGTCGGTAAGGCGACACAAAGTCATCTGTCTCCTTGAGCAGTTGCAGACCTTTGCTACGCTTTGAATCGTAGAATATCTCTTCAGGGTGGGTAAACATCTTCCACAGATGACGCCCAACAACCGCGAAGATCAAACCACCTATGGCTAACGATCCCGATGTCTTCAAGAATTTACGTCTTTTCGGATCCATATATCTTTTAAATCTTAATTAACTTTTATCGCCTTGATTGTCTTCGAGTCTCGTACCAGCAGAACACCATCGGCATAAGCCATAGGTCCCCATGCATCAATACCTTCTTCCATCACACGTTGCTTCTTGAGCAGTTTCATCGAAGCCTTCTCAAGCTGATAAACATACAACTCACCATCTTCCTTGAATGCGAAGAGCTTGTCATCCACTACCAGATAGGGACCGAGACCGAAACGCTCATCGGCAGCAGAAGTCCAGATGGGTTTGTGCAGATTGCCGGGCTGATAGATAGCCAGTCGCTCGCGCATACCACCTCCATCCTTGGGAAGGATGGTGATAAGGTTGCCCTTGTAGTTAATGGGAGTCTGTTGTTCGCTCGACAAGCCTTCCTGCGCCTTGTAACTATCCTTGATGGTAGCCGACCACTTGGTTCCCTGCTTGTCGACCTGCAACAAAGCGCCACCAGCACCATATCCAGCCACCAGGAAGACCTGGTTCTGTGATATCTGCAAGGGTGATGGAGCCACTACCGAGGGTTGCCACTTGTCGGCACTCCAAAGCAACTTGCCCTGGTCGCCTGCCTCAGCAGAAACACCACACACGCCACCCACACCGATATAAGTATACGTACGGGTTCCTGCCAGTGTCATAGGGATGACTGACGAATGCGACATCTTAAAGCCTACCGTATTGGGAGTGCCCCACAAAGTCTGTCCAGTCTTCACGTCCACACCCAGCATTAACGTATCCTTTCCCGCCGGAGCCAAGACCAGCACACCATTGTCGATGAGAGGACACTGACCGGTGTACCAGAAGGGTATCTCTGTCTCGAACCTCTTCTTCATGTCGATGCTCCATTTCATGTCACCCGTCTCCTTGTCACAGCACATCACATGCCCCTCAGGACCGAGTGTCACCACCAATCCCTCGCTGATGGCAGGGATGGTACGCGAAAAACCATGATTACGTTTCATCGGCACACGATACCAACGACGCCACAATTGCTTGCCTGTCAGCAAGTCAAAACAACGCAAAGCATCGGCATTTACACGCTCATCATAATCCAATGCATATACCTTGCCTGCCGAGATGACGGGGGCAGCATGCCCCTCACCAGTCTCCACGCTCCACAATTCCTGGAAGTCGCCCTCCAGCAGTTTGACAAGTTGTGCATTGACAACCTGATTGTCGTGGTTGGAACCGCGAAAGCAGGGCCATTCACCCGTCAAGTTACTGGGCGCAATCTGTACGCTGTCCTTCATGAAGAACTCGCCGATCTGCACGTCATCTGCCTTACGGGCACTGCCTTGGGGACGATTGTCTGCCCCTGGCACTGCCTCAGTAAACTTACTGCTTGGGTCATACAGATGCCAACCGATAAGCAACAACAGGTAGAAGGCAGCGACGCCTATCGTGATCCATTTTATCTTCTTTGATGTCATTGTTTTAATTCACAATACTATTTTGAACTTCAATTGCACGTAGTAAAAACGTGACGTTATACATATCTTCCGAGTACCACAGACGCGAGAAATATAATCCTATGGGTTCACGCTCATATAGCGTACCATCTTGGTAGCGTTGGTACAGATACTCCCACCCTCGTTGTCGGGCATCATCGTATCGGTCCGGGAAATGGGCCAAGGCAGACAAAGCCCTGCAGGTGTAGGTTACCTTTGAACGGACCCCCTTGTTACCACCCCAGCCACCATCCTCGTTTTGTGTCTTGACGATGAACTCTATCTGCTGTTTGGCCAATGCCGTTGCTTCGGGCAGGTGAGTGGACATCAGGTAATCTATCGCTGTGGCAGTTCCGTATACGGGGGCTTTCTCATCCTTCGCGTCTTGATCGCCAAACCATAACGGAATCCACCCCTCCGTTTCTTTCTTCTGACAGCGGTCTACCATTCGCTCCATCCAGCGTATCATGCGTTGCAGACTCTTCTGCACACGTTGTTTCAGTTCACCCTGCAAGGCTGGTAGCCAGAGTCCCATGGCAAGGATGGCATGAGCAGTGATGTCGGGTGTGCTACGGTCGAAGGGCAGTTTACCCCATCCCTTGCAGAAGGTGGGCATGCCCCCATCGTTGTTCTGCAATCCCATCAGCCACCTCAGCCCTGCCTCAACTTCAGCACAACACACACCTCCATTGGCTTTATGCAATGCCACCAGCGCACCACTGGTATCGTCGCCATCGGGCACCGAACCACTCAAATCGCTCCATCCCCATCCACCCGGCGCTGCTGCCGTGAAGGGATGCACCTCCTTGGTGGAATTGTGCCGGATAATGGTGGCCTGTCTATCATCGGCAGGCAACACCTTGGTAGCCAGACTGGTCACCCATCCTGCCAGATTGGTGTCGATAGGCCAAGAACCGTCTTCCCTGACGGTATCTGCCAGGAACCGGGCACACTGCTGTGTCACGACATGGGTGCGATAACCGCCTTCCGCCATGCACATACTGACGAATGCCGTCAGAGGAGCAGCCTCCAAGAAACCTCCATCCCGAGGTTGCATACGGGTTAATACGCGTAGCGCCTTGGGGATGAAACGCTTGCGAAGAGGCGACATCCAGCCTCCCCTTTTCTTCAACTGGCAGATGCCGATGGCAATGAGCGCAGGAATGGCGTAACTCACTACAGGCAGGTTGAGATGGCGGAACAGTGCCTGCGGCAGGGTGGCCAGTTCGAAGGGGAAAGTAGGTATCTTCTTCCAACTGTCAACAACACCGGCCAAGGCACACATCATCAAGATGGGGACGGAAAAGGTTAAATCCTTACCATAATAGTCCAATACCCCCTTTATGAGATGTTCCTGTGTGCCGCCTCCAAACTTGCTGTTCAGGAAGGCGCGAGCCTCATCGGGTGCTTCGCCCACGGCATAAAGTGAGACATACGTGAGCAGGGTGGCAGTCATATTTGACGGACTCTCCACACTATCGCCCCACGAACCATCTTCCTTCATCGTATGGTGCAACCACTTCACGCCTCCCTCTATCTGCGTTTTATATCTTTCAGCATCGATACGTTGCAAAGCGAACACACTGACAGAGGTAGAGATGGCGCTACTCGATAGCCATCCCCTCCACATGCCATCCTGCGAACGACAATCCTGCAGTCGTTTCAAGGCATCCGTTTGCAGTTCTATCAATACTTTATTCATTCTCTTTATCTTTTGCATGAATCACACGGCAGAGGCCAGCAATCCATAAAACACATACTCCACGTCACCATACTCATCAAAAATGGTCGGTGCAAACGCTCCATTGTCAAGCCAATGTGCCAAGATGAAGTCGCCTACCCCATAACGTGGTTCATCCCCCACGAGCTGTAGGGTGAACACCGCTACCGCCGTACTTAACAAATCGGGGATGGGAGCCAGTTCACTGGCATAGAACCCACCCGTTTCGTCCTGCCTTTCAAGCAACCATTCCACCATAGAGGCATCAATGCTTTCACCTTTCTGGTATTGCATCGCCAACATACAACAGGTGGCATTTGTCATCTTCGTCCTGGGCAACACGGCCTGGCTGTTCAAGCGACGCCACGGACGCCATTCATCCGTAAGGAACTGGAAGAACACTCCGTACACGTCCTCGCCATTGGCATGCTCCTTTACTGCCAGACTGAGTCCTCGCCACAGTTTGGCTGGTGTAGGTGATATCACTGCTTCAAGCACACGTCCAAACTGTGTATAGTACTCATCCACCTTCCCTCCGGCATTGACGTATCCACCCTCAGCCTTCTGAGACGCAACAAACGCGCTCACTGCCTTCTGTGCTTCTGGTGTCAGACTCTTCCAGCCCTTCCGCAATGCGTGGTATACCTTCAACAGCAATGGCGATCTCATATTTTCAATTCATTTACGACCTGATACAGCAATCGCTTCAGTTCCAGCTGATCCATATCGATGAGAGCGTCAAGAGCTTGTTGGTGATATTTGGCAATCAACCCCTGCAAGGCTTCTTTTACCTGTTCGTCATTCCATTCTGGATGTTCGTTGCGCAATGCCAGTACTGCCGACGGGCGGTGTGCCAGTTCTGTGTCATCGTGCAAGTCGTCCAAATCATCCTTCAACTGGTATGCAATACCCAGAGCTTCCGAATAGGCGCGCAACATGTTACGCAGATAAACGAAGTTGCCCGTGCAAGCCAATCCTAACATCAGCGACACTTCGAAGGCGGGTACTGTCTTATGGCGGAAGATGCCGAGCACCTCTTCCAGCTTGATTGTCGCAGAGCGATTACTCCACAAGAGTTCTGTACCCTGGCCTTTACACAAACGCAGATGGGCATCGGCAATGAGACGAACCATTTCTGTATGGTTGCTCTCCGCCAGTATGCGATACCCCTCACCCAGCAACGCATCGCCGGCGTTGATGGCAAAGGCATCGCCATAGATGGCATTGACAGTAGGCATGCCATAGCGCACCAAGTCGCGGTCTTCCACATCATCGTGTATGAGCGAAGCCTTATGAAAGCACTCTACCGCCACAGCTGCCCTGCGCACGTCTTCCGTTGCCTCACTATTACCCGTTAGTGCCTGCCATACGGCTGCCACAAGGAAAGGGCGCCACCGCTTGCCTTCCCCACTCATCCATTCCAGACATACGCTGGCAGTAGGGTCGGTATCTGGTTGCATCAGTTGTTCCAATTCCTGACGGTTGAACCAACGATTCACTTGCTGGTGCAAAGCCTCATGGTCAAGCAAGGTAGGACCATCTTCTGCCATCATAGACAGCATTTCGTTAACGTAGTCATCATCCACATGAGTATTCTGGCACCCTGCATCGTTCAGTGCGATAGCCAGTCCGGGAACCGCATGGCGCACCAGCAAAGGGAAGGCCTTTTCGAGCGAGTCAAGACAACTTACACCTATCACGGCATCCACTACATGGTTTTCTATCAGTTCTATGACCTGCGTAAAGCCTTCTGCCACGATGCTCAGACTGCCCAATGCTTCTGCACTGTCCTGCAAAGAGGGTATGAGACAACGGCCACAACGGTGGCAAAGCAGTCCGTACTCGTCAAACTCTGCACGGCACTCTCCGTGTCGGCTCAGGCACTTGGGCAACATCAGCAGTCGGCGTTCAGGCGAAATACCCGCCACGGTGTGCAACCACAATTGGTTGTTGATTTCCACCATCAGCCAGTTGAAATACTGCCCGTCTATTTCTTGTGATGCGACAAACTCTCCCGCCAGCATCTCCAGATGTTTCAGCGAGACGGGAGGGCACAAATGCTTCTCTTGCACAAAGTCCTTCAAGGCTCTGCGCAGTTGCATTCGCTCCTCTTTCGTAGCGGGTATGGAGTTTAGTTCATAGTTCATAGTTCATAATTCATAGTTCCACGATGTGGCACAAAAAAAGTGACCACTTTCGGTAATCCTATCCATAAGCCCCAAATCCGAAGAAATAATTCTTCTTGAGCCATCGGTACGGCGCGCTTTTCTCCGGTATGGCATCCTCGCCCATATCGTGACCAGGAACCTGCTTCATCTTATCATATTCCTGCATGGCAGTCTGTCGCGATGTCGTCTCCTTGGCAGGATACTGGCGTATGAGCTGTGCCATCAATTGCGGATTCTCCATCAATATGCACCCTCGCGTAGCAGATGCCACCTTCTCGCGCATGCCTTGCAGATAGGCTGAGTGCTCATACAGTCGGGACATATTGCTGGCATCGGCATTGATGAAGTCTGTTGCCATCTGAATGACGGGACAGAATTCCAATGCACCCGAAGGTGATATGTGGTGACTCATTCCCGTAGCACCGGGACACATGGCTTGACCCTTCTCGTCCCAATACACATCGATGAGCACTACCGGTGCATCCTCTCGCTCGTCAACCAGGAACTGCCTCAACTGCCTTATCTGTTCTCTTGTCAAGGCATTCTCGGGATGCGCATCCGCACCAACGGGACGATAAATGTAATACCACAGGTATGCAGCTCCTTCTTGGGCCACTCGTTCTATGTGCTCACGTGTCACCAGTTCGTTGAAGTTTGACTGGCAGATGCTGGCAGCCACGCCAAATATCAATCCTGCTTTTCGGCAAGCACGCACGCCACGTAGTGTACGCTTGTACACGTCGTCACGCTGACGGCGTCGGTCACTTTCATCCTCCAGTCCTTCTATACTGATGAGTGGCGTCACATTTCCTGCCTTACGGAGTTGCTGGGCGATGTTGTCATCGAGCAACGTACCATTGGTGAAGAGCTGGAAATAACAGTCCTTATGTTGTTTGAAAAGATCGATAAGTCCCTTGTACATCAAGGGTTCTCCACCCAGAATGCCGAAGAAGTACGAGCCATGGCTTTTGCTCTCATTGATGATGCCATTTATCTGTTCCAGCGTCAGACTCTTTCGTCCGCCTGCCGTCACCCAGCATCCACTGCAAGCCAGGTTGCACGTCTCTGTGACAGAAATCATGTTGAAAGCAGGGAAGAAAGGTCCTCCCTTCTTCATTCTCTTCTTGAAGGCGTGCATGTTCTTTATGTTGCGCCATCCGAAGTTCCAGGCAAACTTCCAAAGCAACCTGATAGGCGTCTGCCTGAACACACGCCATCCCACCTTAAGCAAGGAACTCCACCCCTTACCCTTCCTTTTGGGACGGGGAGTGGACGCATCATGCTGACTTTGTACTTTCTTCTCGGTCATTTGTCGCTGGTTTTTTCCACATTCAGTTTACTTCTCTTCGGAAGTTATGGGTCCCCTTAGTTTCCTCAGGGCCAGTTTCTGTCTGAACGTCTCGTTATACAAGGTCTTGGTGTCCAGTTGTACCGCTTTCTCCTGTTTCTCTTCTCCACCGTTGATGGGACTGCGGTCATACTTTGGGAAGATGATAGCACTGGCGGGACAAGTACGGGCGCATGCAGGACAATTGTTCTTACAGTTGTGAGGATTCATCACACGGATGCGGTCATCCACCATCTCGTACACGCCGAACGGACAAAACTCCAGGCACTTTCCGCACTCGGCACACACATCCTTGTCCAAGGTGGGATACCAGGCATCCTCTCCCAACTTTTTAGGCATAATTGCCATCTGTTGCATCCAAGGCGTCATCTCTTCTGCCGAGACCTCTACTGCCTCCACGCCCAGTTGCGCCAATATGGTGCTGAGCTCTTCGCCACGCAAGTCCACGGTTTGGCAGTTCTCTTCGCCAGCAAAAGCCAGCAGACTCTTCACTGCTCTCGGATAACAAGCTGCCACAACACTTTGTGCCACGGTATGTACTTCTTGCATCTTATCCTCACACATCTCGCACAGGTCACTCACCAGCACAACCTCCATACCGGCTTTCTCTGCCGACACGGCCAGCTTTGCCACCTTCTCCTTGCTGATGAAGGTGCGCGAGGAACATGCACATATCGTTATTCTTTTCATTTGCATCTAAATAACTAATTAACCATCCAGTTTTTGAATTCCGATGCCTTGTTCTTGCTCACGAAAAGCGGTTCGGGCAGTTCGATAGGCATACTAATCAGCAGTCGGTTGTCAAACCAGATAACAATCTCCTTGACAAACTTTCGTGCCACAATGTATTGCTTGTTGGCACGGAAGAACTTAGAAGGATCTAAACTCGCAACAATGGCATCAAGCGACTTGTTGTAGTCCATTTTCTGTCCGTCCCGAAGAAATATCTGCGTCTTTCTGCCTGTGTTATAAATGCACACCACATCGTTCATGTCCACAGGCATCAGTTTGTCGTGCAAGGGAACCAGTAACTTTTTCTGGAATTCCTGTTCGGAAGATTGGGCAGGACTCATCTTCATCATCCTTTCCAGATATGCCATCACATCGGTGCTTCCCCATTGCTTGAACTTGTTCAAGGCACGCGTCAGTTCTGTGATCTTGATGGGCTTCAGCAGATAGTCAATGCTATTTACCGCAAACGCGTCAAGGGCATACTGGTCGTATGCAGTAGTGAACACGATAGGCGTCTGTACCTCCATCTCCTGGAACAGCGTAAAGGCGGAACCGTCACTCAGATGTATATCCATAAAGATGAGGTCGGGAGCCGGATTGGAATTCAGCCACCTTACCGTCTGTTGCACACTCTCCAACACGGTCAGCACTTCTATCTCGCTATCAACTTCCTGCAACATGGCCATCAGGTTCTCGCTCGCTGCCGTTTCGTCTTCTATGATGAGTACTTTCATGTAATCGGTTTGTTGTTTGGTTATCCGTCAACTATTTGTTCAGTGGCATTGTAACCACGAACTCGTTTTCCGTTTTCTCAATGTGTATTTGTTTGTCCATGAGCAAGGCAAAACGCTTCTGAAGGTTTTTGAGTCCCGTACCATGCGTCTCCTGCGTATAGTGCTTGGGGAAGATGGGGTTGCGCACCTCCAAAGCCCCCTCCTCGTTCATGCGGATGTCCACCCTCATGTGATGCTCGCTGTCTATCATGTTGTGCACCGTCACATTCTCAATAAGTGGCAACAAGGCCAGTACAGGTATCTGCTGGTGCATGTACTCGCTGGGGACATCAAAATGCACATCCAGCTTACCCGCATAGCGCACCTGCATCACCTCGCCAAACGAACGGGCAAACTCCAGTTCCTCCTCTAATGTGACAAGGCCTTTGTGTTCGCTCTGCAAAATGTAGCGGAAAATGTCACTCAGATGGTCGATGTAGCAGATTGTCAGTTTGTCATCCTTTTTTCTCACCAGACTGCTGATGCCATTCAGTGAGTTGAAGAAGAAGTGAGGATTAATCTGATTCGTCAAAGCTGTGCAACGGCTCTGCAGACTCTCTATCTTCAGTGACTGCAGTTCCTCCTCTGCCTTCTGTCGCTCGGCAAAAGCCAACTGACGTACACGGTTCAGATGGTCGGTATAACCGAGAAACACACCCATCATGCCCATCACAAAAAACTGGAAAGTAAGGATGATGGGACGGCAGTCGAAACCCGAGCAGATGAGTGCCGTTATGCCCTTGTACGCACCAAAGCACAAGACCGTAAGCAACACGTTGGCCAGAATACGCATTTTGAGTCCCTGCTTCTTCAGCACACGCTGGTTAAAGCACAACAAGGCAACGGTAAACAGCCAAAACAGCAAGAATCGTATCAACGTGCTGTTGATGTAACTACCACGGCATTCCTCGGGCACACATTGCCAGTCGCTACTTAAGAAGAGCAAGTTCGGATAACTGGCAAAGATGGTGCACACTAAGCTTACCAGTAGCACTCGCGATAAAGGTTTATAATCATGCATCTTACAAAATCGATTTTTTCATGCTACAAATATACGATATTTGTCCGACATAAATAAATAACCTTGCATAAAAACGCAAAATAAGGTAATAATGCCGATTTTACAAACCTATTTTTGAAAAGAGAACATAGAAATACCTGACCGATTCTCCTAAATAACTTCGTGCTTTTCGTGCTCTCGTGTGGGGTTTTAACACATTTTCGGTTTGCTCGCTTCAGGAACTGTTGTTGTTTAGACCCAACCTGACAATGCAGAGAATGTGAGTGCGGATAGTGTGCAGAGTGCGATTTCTCAGTTACGTCTCATCGGTTACTTCTTTCCTCCCAACTCTTGAAAGTAGTACCTTTGTGAGTCTTGCGATAAAGCAAATCATAGCTGAGCGAGATGCCGACCTTTGTCGGTCCGAACCAGGTAAAACGATGCAGGCGCTTTACAAATTCATCGCGATAGAGGTCAGTATTATAATAATAGTTTCCGTCAATCTCTCCACCATGATAGATAGGTTTGCCATAAACGAAGGGGTCGTACTTCGCCCATAAGTAACCTACCTGCAGACTGAAGTCCAGGCGCCAGTGACCGTCACGGCTGATAGGCAGTACGTATCCAACTCCCAGTCCGCCACCCAGACCTTCACCAACCCAGCCTTTCTTGGCAGAAAAGCCTATTTCATAAATGAAGTTGTGCACATATCCTGCGACGTAGAAACGCTGGAAGGCAGACTTGCCTTCTGCCGGCAATGTATGTCGATCGTCAGCATAACTCTTGTCGCTGTTGCGGAGGTAGTATCGTCCGTAAAATTCATAGTTGCGAAGCTCGAAATACTTGTGGTTGGTGGTATTGCCAACCCACCAGGGACAGTCGAACTTGGCGCCAAAGGTCCAGTGGCCATGGCGTGGGTAGAACTCGACCTCCACATTTGGCATGGGGCAGAAACCGTACTGAGGCACATAGGCACCCCACTCCAGCAGGTTGGTCTTGATACCCAGCATCTCACGCAATGGGATGCGCTCTTCCTCGATGCTGTCCTGCTCCTCAAGCTGGATGACAGCAAGGGTATCAACCGCCAAGGTGTCGGGAAGTATCTCGGCAATGGTATTGGGCAGCACGGAAGGAAAGATGTCGAAAAGGGTATCGGGCTGCACAAGAGGAATGGTGTCGATAAGAGCCTCTGCCTGCCGCAGGGAATCTACCACGCTGGCAATATCTTCCTGCTCATTCTCGGGGAAGATAATCATGAAACGGGAAGCACGCAACTGGGGGAAGTACTCGGCCTTGATGCGCTCCCAGAGTTCACCATTTTTGAACTTCATCATGCGCTTCTTAAGCTGTACAGGATTCTTGAGGCCTTCCGCAACCATACGGCTGACGATACCGGCATCGCGGTCGCCAACCTGGCGCATGAAGAAAGCCAGCAACTCGTACTCCTCATCTACAACATCAATCTGTATGTCAGAAGCGGTGATTCCATTCTGCTCGAATATCTTGAGCAATGCATCACGGCGTCCCTTGCTCAGTTGCTTGTTGAACCAGAGCGGTCCCTCGGGCGAGGCGACACTTCGCACGCGTATGCGGGCGTTCTTTGTATTCTGAGCCTTCAGCAACGGCACTGCATAGCGCAAGAAATCATTCAATTCGCGGTTATTGGGATCAACGACGACCTTGCTCACCGGGAAGATGATGGGCAGAGAGCGCAAATAAAAAAGAGAGTCTATCTCGAAAGCCTCCCTGTTTGCGTCTCCGGAAAAAATGATATATGACGAGATGTCTCGTGATGCCCCTCCTGCTCCTACGCTCTTCTGAGCCACAGCAAAATTGAAGCACATCAACACGAATGCACAAATCAAAGATAATCGTTTATATCTATTGCAGAACGTCATCTGGATCCTCGTAGCTTTTCAGAATGCCTATTAAAAGGTTTATTATGCAAAGATATGTAAAATGTTCATTCGATGGACGAAAAACATAAGAAAAATACAGAAAAAGGCAAAAAAACGCATAATTGCAGACCCTAACCCAAAAGTGCACCACCCCTAATAATTGAAAAGCGTACCACTAACCATTGAGAAATGGCATCCGATAGGCTAAATCCCACCACCCCTACCTTTCACGCTTACAACACCCGGGTATCAACAACATAGCACCCGGGTATCAGCATCACAGAAGGTGGGTTCTGTGACACTGAGACCCGGGTGTCATTATAGGAAAAGATGACTGCTTATCTTCCGAGAAGCAACTTCACACCCTTGACAATGTAAATGTCGGGCCGGAAGCCGTCGTAGCGGTTGGTACCTGCGGTGACGTCAAGCGTCTTGACGC
>JAZUKS010000143.1:0-7955 GCA_045643405.1 Bacteroidaceae bacterium
AACTGCTTGAATTCTGCATCTTCATTATACACCGCCTTCAAGAACGTTGCAAATGTGTGACTTATGTCACGGTGGTGCGGAATTCCAAGGTCTGCAATGGCCTTCTTCAGATTTGGTCCGTTGTCAGTAATGCAATACTCTTAAGAAGGGATTACTACCGGCTGTCGTTAGACACATTGGACACCCTAACTTACGATTAAAGTAATTTACATAACTTCTTTCTATCGTCTTCTGATTATTCCCTTGCCTGTCGAGCCAAACAATTCGTCAATCATTAGATGTTACGCCTACGCGGGCCACTTACCAGTCTCCTCTGTACCCCTACATCTTGCTCATGTGCAGGAACCTTGTCATCTTGGTGAGAAGGCCTGGTTCGCGGTTGTTGATGTAGGCCTCAAGGAGATGGACGGAGGGTTTGCGACCAGAAGAGGGAGAGGAGGCATCGGAGGTGGGGACTGGAATGATGTCGTAATCTGCAATGGCGGCTGGAACGAGACAACTGTAGCCGGGCTTCAAGGGAACCTCTGACTTGGTGGCTCGAGTGCGAATGAGGCACTCACCACGGGTACACATGATGAGAACGAAAGAGTCGTATTTGATGAGATCACGATGCTTGGGGACATCCGTATCGGTAATGCGAACCGAGAAATAAGGTGTGTCCAAACAGGTGTTTACCTTATTCTCATTCTCCACATAATCAGTACGATACTCGTTATAAACCTCAAAATCGAGCGCCTGAGCAGCCAATTCGGTATGCAACTCACGTGGTTTGCCATCCATACCCGGACGATTATAGTCGAAGATACGATATGTGACGTCACTCGATTGCTGAATCTCTGCCAATAAGATGCCACTGCAGATAGCATGGACACGACCGGCAGGAAGGAAGAACACGTCACCTGCATGTACTTCGTGCTTGGCCAAAGCATCGGTGATAGTACCATCGGCCACCTTCTGCTTGTATTGTTCGGGAGTGAGATGATCCTTGAAACCTGCGTACAGGAAAGCACCTGGCTGAGCATCAATGACATACCACATTTCACTCTTACCCGATTTATTGTGCTCACGCATAGCCATCTCATCATTAGGATGAACCTGAATGCTAAGGTCTTGCGAAGCATCAATGAACTTGGCCAAGAGAGGAAGCATGCCGTTATACTTCTCCGCTACGGCTCGGCCCAGAATCTCCCTAGGACGGCGGGCGATGACATCGGGCAATGTATATCCTGCCCATGTGCCATTGGCCACAATACTGGGACTGGAAGGCAAAGCACTTACTTCCAGACTCTCTCCTACATGGTCACGAGGTGCCAGTTTCTTCCATTCGGAGAGTTTCTTACCGCCCCATACCACGGGGTGCATGTTAGGTTCAAAAAGCATGGGGTAAAGCTTCTCGCGCATGGCCTCGATGACACAACCGATAGTCATGATACGCACATCGGTAAGGGCATGCATCTCATGAGCGACACCTGAGGAGACGTAGATGAAGTCTTCTGCCTTGCATTGCTGTTTCTCGCCATCGAGAATCAGCTCCAATTCACCACTCAGCACATAGAATCCTTCCTGCATATCAGGATGAATATGAGCCGTAGCTACCTCGCCAGCCTTCAGGTCGGTCACGGCAATCTGCGTCAGACTGCAACCGCTTTCGTTGGCTGCAATGAGCACACGCTTTTCGCCCACATCATGCGATGTCTTGACGGGCTTAATTTCCGAAAGTGAACGTTTCATGCAAAATTATGGGGCATCGAGGTCGTGATATAACGCTATAATTCAGCGTTTTAACCTCGCGTAAGATATTTTTCCGATAAAACATTGAATGCCGAAGCATTTCAGCTTGACCTATAATTTAATTATAGAATGTGCAAAGATAATCAATTTGATTGGAAAATCAAAACTTTTTTCCCAAAAAAATCATCATTATCGAATGCTTGCAATGGAGACTTCGGCCGCCTCGGAAGTAATCCATTGTTCACGATACGCCAAGGCAGCTGAGCCAAGTACGAGATTCTGCGAAGAATAGAAGTAGGTTTCCTTGGCCGTACTAGTACCACGTTTCTTGGTGCGTTTCAAGTAAATGCATGCTCCATCTTCGGGTGCCATCTTAAGAGCCAGACGCCCGTCAACCTGACACAAACCAAAAGATTCGTCTATACATGCAAGAGCATTCTTTGGACTTTTTGTAAGCTCTAACGATTTGCATTCCAAACAGAAAACCTCGCGATTGCGCAACTCAGGATGCTTGTCAAGAGCCTGTTTCTCGGCCTTAAACTCATAAAAATTCGAACTCACCTTATAAGGATGAATGTGAAGCACCATTATCGTGTCATTTGACAAGATGTCACCTTCCTCATTGACAGGAATATCCGTCAAAAGCACACCAAGCTCGTCATCGTAGGACTGTGCCACTTCTGGCAACGAACCTCGTGAGATAGGGAACTCCGTGAGCACCACATTACGGTAGGTTTTCATTTCTTGCAAGATATAAACTGCCGGTTCGGACTTTGCCCCATACTTTTGTATCAAGCTGTGGTTGCTCTGCGTGCCATGCTTCTCCTCGAAACCGAAGGGGCATTCCTGCATCTTCATAACGGATGCAAACGACATATTATTCAACCACTTTGCACGATTGCTCTGCTGGATACCAGAACGAGGATTGCGAGGCCCATCGACCTTAACACTTGAGACCATCTGTCCGCCAACCGTTCGAAAAACCACATTGCCCATTCTTCCCGAAAGAAGACCAAGATTAGAAGTTACTTTTGCCATTTTAGTATTGTATTGAATTTTTACTTAAATATTAACGATTTGAAAATGCAGATCCTTCATACTTCCTTCGCTCTGCATACGAAAATACACCAGTTTCATTCCCACGTAAATCCCACAACACTCCGACTTTAAGTGGGAATGAAGTGGGAGTCAAGTGGGAATGAAGTGGGAATCAGAGCGTAGGAAGAACGAAGGAACCTCATAGTTTCAACATTGTTTGATTAGAGTGAGGGGGACTAAAATTAAAATTATACTTTTGTAATGAATTGTGATGATATTTACGCTTCGCTTAACGTTAATTATCGAAAATGACACGTTAATTTACATTAATTATTATCATAATATCACATAAAAAAATTTATTTTTGACAATTTTCGTTATATTATACGATAATTTACGTTGCCGAAAGGCGGAAAAGCAAAATCAAAACTTTATCAAAATAATATTATAGTTCAACAGTAACTTCCTCATAAGGTTTGAGAGCAGGAACACTCACGGTTACCTCTTCACCTTTGAGATTCTTCACTTTGAGTGACTGAGATTGAGAGGCGGTAAGACCGAAATTGCCTACGTCAACCATCTGCTTACCGTCCTTCTCATAAACTGCACTGGGGGAAAGGACGGCAGGATTATAGTTGACGTAAGGCAACTTGGCATAGCCCCAAAGCAATTTGCCCGCCTTGTTACGACCAATGAGTTTGGGAGCCCATTCTTCTGCATCAATGCCACTACCCTTCCCTGCAAATGTTACGATAAGGTCGTTACCTTCCTGACGAGTCTTGATGGCACGCGCACCACGTCCATAGTTCACTTCTTTATATGAACCAAAGGTCAGACTCTTGATGTCAACTTCCTCAACAGGATTGAAGTCCTTCTCACCTTTGATGCGAAGTTCAATCTTCTTGGTCTTTTCGTTGATGGGTTCCTGGCTCAGGACTTCGAGCAGGAGTCCCTTATTCATTGAGATACAAATGTTTTTACTGCTATGCGTATCGTTAGGCTGATCCTCGTTCTTCAAGGTATCGATGACGGCAAAGTTGGTCTGGATAACACGACCGTACTCATCTTGAAAAACTTTACAGCGCTCGTACTTGAACCAAGGTTCGGGCGTACCGTCGGCGTGACGAGAGAAAGCATAGGTATAAGCCTCACCGGGCTCTACTATCCAATGCAAACCGTCGAGCGAACGTTCATACCAGGCAATGCGTCCCAGCCAATCATTTACGATAAGGTGGTACTGTATGGAGTCTTTCCAGACAATGGGGTCCTCGAACTCGCCACGTACGGGAGGATAAACGCGTTCGGAGGTAATCTGTCGCCATGGTTGCAAACCATCCTTGCTGATCCAAACACCACCACCACGGCACACCATAAGGCGCGAACCGTCGGGACGACGTGAGAAGGTGAGGTTGCTCAAACCCTCGATGATGCGATGCCCACGCTGATCGAACTTAAACGTGCCAAAGATCCATGGTCCGTTGGGATCCTCTGCCGTGTAGTAACCATCGATGCAATACACCAGGATGCGACCATCCTCAAGCATATAAGCCTCGGGGTTGTGCCCCTTGCCTATGCTGTTCTGAATCTTATAGGGACCATCCAAACGGGTACTTGTGGCGTGGAAAATAGTGGAATGATGCCAGAACATGTGACCATTTCGGCTATTCTCGGGCCAACCGCAGACAAACATGTGATAAAGTCCCTGCTTGTCCTGCAAGATATTACCGCCCCAGAAACTCATACCGTCAAGTTCTATTCCGTTATCCACCAAACGGTTACGAACAGCCTCCGCACCCCAATTGGCACGGGTCACGCGTCCCTCGGGCATCGTTTCAAAGCGGTCCATGTGACGACCGCCCAGCACCAGCTTTTCCCATTCCGCAGGACGGGTACGTTCCTCAACCTGAGCATTCATGCCCAACGAAAAGCCTATAAAAGAACAGGCCAATAAAGCCAATTTTGTTTTGATGAATATCATGAAATTTAGTTTTTTTCGAATAGGTATTAAGAATTATCACGGCAAAGATAACATTTTTTTGTGCGATATCAAAATAATATTTGGTACTTTTCCTCCTTATTTGTAATTTTGCACGACAAAAAGAACCAAATGTATAGAATACTTAAAAACATAAGCGACACGCTGAGCGGAAAAGCCAGTCTGTTTATCATCCTTGTGGCAGTTGTTACCTTCTTCTTTCCCCAGTTGTTCGCTTGGGTGAAAGGCAATGTGCAAACCATCATTCTCGGCATCATCATGCTGACGATGGGACTGACACTAACTCCACAGGACTTCAAGTTGTTAGCCAAACGTCCGCTCGACATCCTGGTGGGCACTCTGGCACAGTTTACCATCATGCCATTAGTGGCGTTCTGCATATCGTGGCTCTTTTCGCTCATCCCAGCGTTAGCGCCTTACAGTACAGCCCTGACCATCGGCATCGTTTTGGTAGGATGTTGCCCGGGAGGCGTTTCAAGCAATATCATGTCGTTTCTCTGCAAGGGCGACGTGGCCTATTCCGTAGGTATGACGTGTGCCTCTACCCTACTTGCCCCCGTACTGACGCCCTTACTGGTTTTATGGCTGGCAGGTGCCAAGGTGGAGGTGGATGCCGTGGGCATGTTTCAGCAGATTCTCATCGTCACCATCATTCCCATCGCCATCGGTTTCATGCTTAACCTATGGTTGGGACATAAGCCTATATTTAATAAGATGCAGAACTGCATGCCTGGCGTTAGCGTCATCAGTTTGGCTTGCATTGTAGGTGGTGTGGTAACAACGGTTCACGATCCATTGGTGGAAAACGGACTGATGCTGTTCCTCTTCACCTTTGCTATGGTGTTCTGCCACAACACGATAGGTTATATTCTCGGATATACCGTCGGCACATTATGCCATTTCTCTACGGCAAAGAAGCGTACCATCAGTATTGAGGTGGGCATGCAGAATGCCGGCTTGGGCACCAACCTGGCAATGACCTTCTTTGTAGCGACAAACCCAATGGCAGTTGTGCCATGTGCCATCTCGTGTGCCTGGCATAGCATCTCCGGAACGATATTGGCAAACCTGTTCAGCAGAAGGAAACATTTATCTGATAAGTAAGGCCTTTTTCTGATATTACCCTCCAATCTGCTCAAGGAAATCCTTCTTACTTATGCCAAGAGCACATCAGCAATATTCCCGATTTGCCTTTATATTCGTACGAGTGAAAAATGGTGATTATAAGCAAAAGTAAATGTTAAAATAAGCAAAAAAGTACCTACAAGTGAGTAGAGAATCAAAAAAAATGCTAACTTTGTCGGTGAGTTAAAAAATAAACCTTAAACAATTTATTTACAATTTAAAATCGAAATTATGGCTAAATGGATTTGTCCTGTATGCGGTTATGTTCACGAAGGTGATACCGCTCCCGAAAGATGCCCCCAGTGCAAAGTACCCGGAGAGAAGTTCAAGAAGATGGAAGAAGGTTCTGCACTTCAGTTTGTTACAGAGCATGAGTTAGGCGTTGCTGACGCTATTCCCGCAGGCGCTGATGGCGACTTCGTACGTCAGGGTTTGAAGGATCACTTCATGGGTGAGTGCACCGAGGTTGGTATGTATTTGGCAATGAGCCGTCAGGCTGACCGCGAGGGTTATCCCGAAATTGCAGAGGCTTTCAAGCGTTACGCTCTTGAGGAGGCAGACCACGCTTCTCGTTTTGCTGAGATGCTCGGCGAGGTTGTATGGGATACCAAGACCAACGTTGAGAAGCGCATGTTGGCAGAGGAAGGCGCTTGCAAGGGTAAGATGGAAATTGCCAAGGTTGCAAAGCAGTTGAACCTTGACGCTATCCACGATTCTGTACACGAAATGGCTAAGGACGAGGCTCGTCACGGAGCTGGCTTCCAGGGCTTGTTCAATAGATACTTCAAGAAGTAAGACGAGAGAAATCTCACACGTAAACACGAAGAACACGAAGAGAATTCCATTATGGAAATTCTAAAAGCACGTGTTCTTCGTGTTGTTGTTTTTGCAACGCGGAGCAACTCTTCGCACCCACAAAACTATGGATAGTGAAATAAAGATAGAACAACATCCACTCACCCCATTCCTTCCTGCCAATGGTAAATTGCTGATGCTGGGATCATTTCCTCCAGCCAAGAAACGATGGTGCATGGAGTTTTACTACCCCAACTTCACCAATGACATGTGGCGAATCTTCGGACTCATCTTCTTCGATGATGCCTTGCATTTTGTAGATACCAAACAAAAGACCTACCGCAAGCAAAGCATCATTGATTTCCTCAATGAGACTGGCATCGGCATCTACGACACAGCATGTGCCGTTCGTCGCTTGCAGGACAATGCATCGGACAAGTTCCTGGAGGTGGTTACCCCCACCAACGTGGAAGAACTACTGGCACAGATGCCCGAATGCCGTTCTATCGTCACCACCGGACAGAAAGCCACCGACACCCTGTGCCAGCATTTCGGGATAGAACAACCCAAAATGGGTGGTTATACCGAGTTCACACTAAATGAGAATACGTTTCGGTTGTACCGTATGCCAAGCAGTTCAAGAGCTTACCCCCTCTCATTGCAGAAGAAAGCTGATGCTTACCAAGTCATGTTTGAGGACCTAAACTTGCAAGTTACACAGACTCGTTGACCTGCTGACCAACGTCCGTTGTCTGTCAACACATTCTACCCACAGCCCAAATAAATAAAGATATTGGACAGAATACCAGAAGATGAATTTTTCTATCATCACAGGTATTTCGTCCTTTTTTAATGCCTAAATCTATTGAAAACACCAAATCAAATACCCAAAACATCATTTTCAGCAAGACAAAGACCGCCCAATT
Organism: Bacteroidaceae bacterium; assembly: GCA_045643405.1. Classification (GTDB taxonomy): domain Bacteria; phylum Bacteroidota; class Bacteroidia; order Bacteroidales; family Bacteroidaceae; genus Physcousia. Next base: position 7,612 of record JAZUKS010000143.1, read on the forward strand.
CACGCAACAAAACGTAAATAAATGTGTCGAAACGACAAAATCGGGCCATTTGTCCGCGAAATGCTACTCAATGTCCGCCTTGTGAACCATGTTTTTTAGTAAAAGCCATACCTTTGCATCAGAAAACAGAAACACTGGTCAACATAAGCAAAACGGATACACTAATAATATATAATAAAACAGATACACTTCTACGACACGGAACAAAGACATAAAAGAAATTTACAGATAATGGTTAAAGGTTGGTTGAGGATTGAAGGTTGAGGATTGAAGAGTTGGAGGTTAGATTTCTTGATGGTTATTTAAGTAACAGACAAACTGCTATGTTTGTAAATAAATGCAAT
>JAZUKS010000144.1:0-3096 GCA_045643405.1 Bacteroidaceae bacterium
AATTATAGGAGTTTCTGTGAGAAAGTGGCTGAGAAATTTGGTCACTTCAATTACTTTGTTACTCTGTGTGTGTGTAATCCCCACTATAAATAAGGAAATACTTGGCGCTCGCCATGGTTACTTAGGTTGCCATGGCGGGTGCCTTTGTTTTTATGCTTCGCAAACGTTAATTACCGCAAATATGACGAAAATTATCATTAATAAATGTAAGGTTGTAAGGTTATAAGGTCGCTACGCTTGTAAGGTTGTAAGGTTATACAATGATTACCCGCAGGAAATTTTCCAGAAGCAACGTATCAAAACCACAAAACCTTAAAACCTCAAAACCATAAAACCTCAAAACCAATTAATGTCAATTACACGTTACATTAACGATAATTTCCGTTAAGCGGAGCGTAAATCATTTAGTGACACAACTCTGCTTTTAATGTCTTGAAATACAAATTAATATTAACCTGTAAAAAAACAATTCTTTATGAGAAAGTTCTTTTTATATCTCTCTCTGTTTGCCATGACGCTCGTGGCAAGCGCTCAGGATCCCACGCTGAAGGCCCGTTCCGTTTATGACGTGAACCAGGACGACAAGGTGACGGTGCAGGATGTGCCTGCCCTTGTGTCGAAACTTGCCGGCATTACCACCACCGACAAGACGGCAGTCGATACCGAAAGCCTGATGAATGTGCTGAATGGTTTGAAAAGCCAGTATGATAAGCTTGTTGAGCAGTATGCCAAGATTATCGAATTGCTTACTTCTCACGAGGAGCGTTTCAGTGCCGTTGAGGACAAACTCGGCATTGTTCACCACGACTACGTTGTAATAGGTGGCAAGAAGTGGTCTACCATGAATCTCGGAGCCACCACGGTAGCCGGCAGTTATGCTACCTGTGCAGGTGACTTCTATGCCTGGGGTGAGACGACTCCTCGCTACACGGACATCAGTTGGTCAGGCACTTCTGCATCTTTCAACGGTTGGAAGAGTGGATTCTCAAGTGGCTATAACACATATCCCTCATATACTGGCACCACGCTCGATGCCGCCCACGATGCAGTGACGAGCCATGCCGACTGGGGCGAAGGCTGGCGCACGCCTACCAATCAGGATTTCAAGGATCTCTATGCCGCTTGCGGTGGAACAGGTAGCAGTATTAGCGGTACCCTTCCCTCAGGCAGCAAGTCGACTACTGCCAAGGGTATTTACTGGTGCAGCAGCTACGATGGCGTAGTAGGCCTTCTCTTCTGTGATGGCACAAACCAGCTTTTCTTCCCCGCCTCTGGCCTCGTGTACGACACGTCGCACTACTATGGTGGTTCGAATGGCCTCTATTGGTCTTCGTCGCTCTACACGAGCAATACCAACAGCGCCTACAGCCTGCCCTTCTACTCGTCGCGCGTCTATCCGTCGGACTTCAGCGTTCGTTACTACGGGTTTGCTGTACGCCCGGTGTCAGACTAACCCTTGCGGCGCATAGCGCCATTCGATTCATTTGATTCTTTGATTTATTGCGAGTTGCCATAAAAAAGGCAACTCGCTCTAAAGACCGCCTTTGGCGGTAGCGAAATTTTTTAGAAACTGCCCACCGCCAAAGTGGAAGAGAAGGATCTCGTCGTACCCGATATTGCCTTGTCGGAACCTGTCAAGGAAGCACTTCAGCAGATACAGGCGGAACTTGACAAGGAAATATCCATTGTCAATTATAAGAAGTGGCAGAAAGAACGCAAGACTGCCATCAAGAAGATTCTTACCGACATGCAGACCCAACTATTGGCTGCGAAGAAGGGGCAACGTGATGAAATTCTCAGACTAGGCAAGGCAATCTACAAGGATGCTCAACAGAAAATAGCAGCTGTTGTGGTAGAGAATCGCAAACTTCATCAGGAGAATGAGCAGCTACAAAAGGAGAATGCCGTCATGAAGGATAAGGTTTCTAAGCTCGATGCCAATGCCATTGAGTCACTTCGCAAGCAGAAGGATGAAGAGATCAACCGCTTGAAAGACGAAGTCAGTCGTGCCAATGACAATAGCGTAACAGAGTACAACAAGTACCTGGCAGCAAAGCAACGTGCTGAAAAGGCAGAATGGCAAGTAGAATCGGAGGGCTTAGACGAAACCTCGGTTGAATCACGCAGCAATGCCGTGACTTCCCTTCTTGCTGATGTAAACTGGGATGGTTCTACTCCCTATGGTCAGGAACTTGGTGAGCTTCGTGTCCACCAGTTGAACAAGGAGCTTTCCATTACCTCTGAACTCATCAATCAGGTTATCATACTTGCCTCTCTGGTATGTAGGCGATCACTCTCCTACCCTTTCCTGCAAACCATCCCGCCTCGGTGTGAACTGAGCGACCACAAGGGAGCACCAGCACACAGGCATCACACGACTCCATAGCCACAATGTCATTTCAGAGTTCGGATCTGCTCTTTTAGAATTTCATTTCATTTCCGATGCATCCTTGAGAATCGGTGATGCGCCACTGGGAGATATTGCGTTGTTCGCTGCTGATGCTCACGCCGCACTTCGTCACCTTACGACCGTCTGCCTCGTAAGGTATAGCATATCCCTTATCATCAATCTGTGCCAGGGCATTCTCTACGGTATCATCAACCTTCAGTTCGAGCACAAAGATGTCCGTCTTGGTCTTGATCACCACATCGGCACGACCCAGGATGCTCTTGACCTCGGTATCGACCTTGCTATTGAGCAAAGAAAAAGCAGTGTAAAGGATGAGCTTGTAAAAAGCCTCTCTCGTTTTTTTTGCCATCCACTCCTTTTTTGTGATAATGTCATAAGGAAGGCAGGCAATCCATGAACGTAGCCCTATAAGTGCTGTAGATAAATCACCATTCTTTAATGCTCGTGCCATTGCCAGAACAGCAGCATCACGTTCCAAATCGTCCGCGTCCATTAGATAATTGGTCAGACTTTCTATCATGCCCCGTCTTACTTCGTAATTAGGAAAGTGGAGTGTGTAAGAATCCAAATCTTTGTCATACGAAGCTATTGTAAGATACCCGCTTTGGTAAAGCAAAGGAATTGGTGTGCTAGCCTTTTCACATGGCACGTTAAAAGCATTGATAGACAACTCGGCTCCATCAAAA
>JAZUKS010000145.1:0-52190 GCA_045643405.1 Bacteroidaceae bacterium
ACGTGCTGCACTTGTGGGCCAGGTACATGGCGCTTGCGTCCATGCTGACATGCTTAGCGCCGAGTGAAGCGATGGTTGCTGCAGAAGCATTCATGCCCACGAAGTGCACATTGACGTTGCCATGCTTGCGGAAGGCACTGGCAATACTGAGAGCGGTGGCGAGAGAACCACCGAGACTATCTATCAGAACATTGACTTCCTTGTCCTTGTTCTGGCCGAGGATGTAGTCCACATAGGTGCGGTCGAAGTCATATCCACCGACGTTGCCTGTAAGATGGAGGTGATAATTGGTCTTTGGCATTGATAATACTTTATCCATATCCGGTCGCGACTCGGCCATTTGTAAGCGAGCTTACATGGCTCTCGCTGCTTCGGACATTGCAAATTGAACTTTTTTGCAAAGATATAACCATATATATAATAAGGAAAAGACGGAAAATGAGTATATTTGTGACTGAATATAAACATAAAATTGTTAAAATATAAATATGAGTGTTTATGAGGACTGGTGAATATTATTATAATGTTGTCTGGCCTGAAACCCGAGTTGCAGTTGAAGGATTGTTTAGAATAATCAGAAATGATTATTTGACATTTGAAATAAGTACTTATTATGATGCTGTATCATTTATTTATTCATTGTGCGTGCTAAAGAGTAAATATCTAACGGAATCCATAATTCAAAATGAAAATGATGAGAAGATAGCATCATATTTGGAAACTATATTTGCGAGAATAGATAATGATTCAAAATCTAAGATAGCTAAGAATATTGCGAAATTGAGTGGACCTCGACATAATGACTTTCATTCAATAATAAAAACTATTTTAGACACAGGCCAACTAGGTAGATGTTTAAAATATATTTTTTGTTTTTTCAAAAATGAAATTCATAAGTACGGTTCTCATGTTGACATAGATGGATTTGCAGATACATTTTACAGTCAAATGGGAGAAAACATTCCAGTTTTTTGCAAATTTTGGGATTTCGCTAAAGATGAAGTAGGATACTATATTTATGATTATCAAGAGCAAAACAATTTATTTTGTTTTAATATCGATGATAATGAATCGAATGTAGAAAAGAAATATATTGACGCTGAATACATGTGGGATTTTTCAGAAAGATTTGCCCGGATTCTTACAAAAGATCGTCGATGGGGATATCTCTCTGATGAAAATGGCAATGTATATATGCTTGATTCTGATATAATCTACGCTCATACATTTCATAATGGACTGGCTTTAGTTGAAACATATAACAGTATGTATTATATTGACACTAGATTAAAAAGGGCATTTGATCAAGAATTTGTTTCCGCAAGTGATTTTAATCATAACATTGCAACTGTTTCAAATAAAATATGCAATGAATTTAGAATTGATGTAAACGGAAATGTTATCAAAGAAGATATTGAGAAGTACAATAAAGCAGTAGAAGAATACAATAAACAATTAGAAACTAATAAAGTGGGAAGTAATCCTGCTCATAGAAGTGATATTTATGATCTTGATACATATGATGCAGAAACAGAAGTAATGAATGCCTTAGAAAACGGATGTGGTGAATACTTTGGATATTAATATATAAGGCTCCCAATCGGGAGCCTTTCTTCTTATCTGTCTCAACCGCTTAACAGCGGCTGAAGACATGACCATCGGAGAAATAGTAATCATCGATGAAGAGATCTCTTGCAAAAGCCTCTACATTGAAGTACTTGCTGGCAAACTCAGACATCTCGTGTTCGTAGCACTCACCTCATTTCTATTATTTTAGGAAATATTTTTGTCGATATTCGGGGTTATGGCGCAAAAAAAATCGATTAAATGTGATATAATTGCCCCAAAGTTTCATTATTTAATGATAATTTGCTAATATTGCATTATAATACAAATATAATTTAAGTTTTGCGAGTCAGTTCTTGTTTACGATATCCATAACAGGTGAAGTAACAATAAAAGCAAGAAACAGAACTCATGCAAAAGTATTATGAGATTTAGTAATTCAACTCACATAAATGAACTTGTTAGTTAGAATAATGTTTTGAAAAATAATGTTTTGAAAAATATATAATTATAAACCTTAGAATTATGATGAAGTCTTTCCTTAACTCTTCATCCTATTTAATGCTATGAATCTTAAAAGAATTACAACCGAATGTGTTGCTTTTGCAATGTGCAGTTGCTTTGTAAATGCGCAGAAAGTATCCACCCTGAAAGATGCCTACAAGAATGACTTTCTGGTAGGAGTAGCTGTGGCTCAGCCAACTATTGAGCGTAATGATACGAAAAGTATCGAATTGATTTGTGAACAGTTTAATGCAGTTTCGCCTGAGGATGTACTTAAACCCGAAAATATTCACCCTCGTCCTGATACCTGGAACTTTAAGCGTGGTGATGCATATTGTAAGTTTGCTAAAGATCACGGACTAAAGGCATTGGGGCATACCTTGATGTGGCATAATCAAACGCCCGATTTCTTTTGGCTTAATGAGGATGGAAGTGTCAGGACTCCCGAACAGATGCGTACGACATTGGTTGAATATGTAGAAAAGACGGTTACACACTTTGCCGGTAAAGTATATGCTTGGGATGTCGTGAATGAAATTATCAGCGAAGAAGGTGGTTATCGAAGCGACAAGGGTTGGGAGAAATACTATGATGGCAATCTCGACGACCTTGTATGTTTGGCATTTCAGACGGCCCAGCGTTGTGACCCTAATGCAGAACTTTACTACAATGACTACAATATGTGGCGCCAGAGCAAGGTGGATGGTGTAGTTCGTCTTGTTAAGATGCTACAGTCAAAGGGCATCCGTATTGATGGCGTTGGAATACAAGCACATTGGGGACTTAACTATCCTGATACCAAAGACATAGAAAAGACTATAGACCGCCTGCATGCTCTTGGCGTTAAGGTGATGATAACAGAGTTTGATATAGATATGTTACCATTCTCAAAAGAAGGCCAGATGACTGGTAAAGCTATGTATGACCCTGCTTTACAACGTGAGGAGTTTATGCGTTACCTGAATCCCTATGCCAACGGATTGCCTGCAGAGATGGACCGTGAGATAGCTGACCGCTATGAGCAGATAATGCGTGTTATCTGGAATAAGCGTGACAAGATTTCGCGTGTTACGTTTTGGGGATTACATGATGGTTTGTCATGGAAAAACAACTATCCCATACCCAATCGCACGAACTATCCCTTGCTTTTTGATCGTCAGTTACAAAAGAAGCAGGCCTTCTATCGCTTGTTAGACCTGCCTCAGAAATAGTTGCCAATCTACTTGTAAGTCTTTTCCAAATTTGGACGTGTCAAGTCATGATGGCATGCAAGTTCGTTGGAAAATAATCAATCCATTCTGTCGCGATAATCCTCGTAACGATATTCGCGCAACATCTCCAATTCGCCATTCTCATGCAGGATGGCGATACTGGGGTGGTGGATACCATTGAACATGGTAGTCTTGACCGTAGTATAGTGAATCATATCTTCAAAGATGATTTGTTCACCAATCTGTAACTCATGGTCAAAACGCCATGAAGACATGAAGTCGCCACTCAAGCAACTGTTTCCGCCAAGACGATAGATGTATTTCTCATCGCTTCCTTCTGTGTGTTTATAGTCTTCAAGTGTTTCTGCTCCACGTACTTTGGGCCAGTAAGGCATCTCAAGGCAATCAGGCATATGGCAAGTGAAACTTACATCAAGAATTGCCGTACGAATGCCATGATTGCAGACGATATCCACAACACTTGCCACCAAAGGACCCGTCTGCCATGCAAAGGCACTTCCCGGTTCCAGGATAACACGCAGGTTGGGGTAGCGGTTGCGCAGTTCCTGTAAGGTCTTGACCAGAAGCTCTACATTATAATCTTTGCGTGTCATAAGGTGTCCACCACCAAGATTAAGCCATTTAAGTCGAGGTAACCATTTTCCGAATCGATTCTCCAGGTGAACTAATGTGTCACAAAGGTCCTCGGCAGAACTCTCACAATGGCAATGACAATGGAAACCATCAATATCAGCGGGAAGTTCTTCCGGCAGGTCGTCTGTCAGAATACCGAAACGTGAACCTGGTGCACATGGATTGTATAAGTCTGTTTCTATGGCACTATGCTCGGGGTTGACACGAATGCCGATGCTGACTGCCTTTTCAGGATGATTAGCATTATATTGTGCAACGCTTTCGTGGAAACGCTCGTATTGTGTAAGCGAATTGAATGTGATGTGACTGCTGTTACTCAGCAACGAAGGAAAGTCTTGTTCTGTGTAGGCAGGAGAATAAGTATGAGCAGGTGAACCAAACTCTTCGAATGCCAATCTTGCTTCGTAGGGTGAACTGGCTGTTGTATGTGAAATATATTCGCGGAAGATAGGGAATGCTTTCCATAAGGCAAATGCCTTGAAAGCAAGGATGATTTCTGCACCACTACGGTCTGCAACACTTTTGATTAACGAGAGGTTGCGACGAAGCAACGTCTCTTCCATAATATAAATGGGTGTATTAACTTTCATTGTTGTTGTATCTAATCTCAAACCAATCTTAAGACCTAATTTTCGGCAAAGATATGAAAAAAATACTATATAACGAGAGTAAAATATTAAAATCGATACATACATTTCCGATAAATCGAATTTTTTAAGTAATTTTGTAAAGTGGAATAGTGATTTTCAGGTTTCATTCCTGATGGCACTAATTAATCTTGCAAGCGAAGCAACCTCAATATGCAGAGATCGCTAAACTTGTCTTAAATTGATATAGACATGATTACTGAAGAGCAAATAATAGCAGATATGCGAGTGTTGCAACTCTTGTCGCAAACATTCCCAACTCCCGAAGCAGCCAGCACCGAAATCATCAATCTCAAGGCAATATTGAACTTGCCAAAGGGAACAGAGCATTTTATGGCTGATATCCATGGTGAGCATGAGGCATTTCTGCACATTCTGCGTAATGCATCCGGAAACATCAAACGTAAGGTGAAGGAATTATACGGAGGTGAATTGACGCCTGAAGAGATTCGTGAACTCTGTACGTTGATATACTATCCGGAAAAGAAACTCGAGATTATCAAGGCATCCGAAGATGACCTCTCGCAGTTTTATGCTACGACGTTGAAGCGTCTTATCCCTATCTGTCAGGTTGTAAGTGCAAAGTATACACGAAGCCGTGTGCGCAAGGCCCTGCCCAAGGAATACGCTTACATCATAGAGGAACTCTTGCATGAGTCACCCAGCGACCTCAACAAGCAGGCTTATTGGGACGCTATCCTTGAAAGTATTATGGAAACAGGTTTGAGCGATTCGTTTATCATCGCAATCTGTTATGTCATTCAGCGTCTTAGTGTAGAGCAGTTGCACATTCTTGGCGATGTTTTTGATCGTGGACCAGGTGCACACATCATCATGGACCATTTGCTGAATTATCACAATTTCGACTTCCAATGGGGTAACCATGATGCTTTGTGGATGGGTGCTGCAGCCGGTAACGATGCTTGTATAGCGAATGTTCTTCGATTATCGCTCCGATTCGGTAACATGGCTACTTTGGAGGATGGCTACGGTATCAACCTATTGGTACTTGCAGCCTTTGCTATGGATATTTATGGTAATGACCCCTGCACCTTGTTTGCTCCAAAGGTTGATCCTCGTAAGACAACACTCAGCCAAAAGCATGTTCGCTTGGTTGCCAAGATGCACAAGGCAATTACTGTTTTACAATTCAAGTTAGAGGGACGACTTATTTCACAGCGCCCAGAGTGGAACATGCAGGACAGAAGAGTGCTGGATGCTGTTGATTTTGAAAAACATACCTATAGATTAGAAGGCAAGGAATATCCTCTGCTCGATAATATGTTCCCCACCATCAATCCTGCTGACCCGTATGCTCTTACCGTTGAGGAAGAAGACTTGGTTGAGAAACTGCATCACTCTTTCCGTGTCTCTGCCAAACTTCAAAAGCATATCAAATGCATCCTTCAACATGGTTGTATGTATGCTATTTGCAACAGCAACCTATTGTTCCATGCCTCAATACCTCTCAACCCCGATGGTACATTACGCGAGGTAGAACTCTTGGGGCATCGTTATAAGGGAAAAGCCTTGATGCATCAGATTGGCATGTTGGTACGCTCTGCATTTACCAGCGATACACCCAAGGAACGCAGAAAGTTTGCTGTTGACTATTTCTGGTATTTGTGGTGTGGTCCTGATTCCCCTCTCTTTGACAAGTCAAAGATGACAACTTTTGAGCGCTATTTTATTGCAGACAAGACTACGCATACAGAAGGAAAGGGTAATTATTTCCTGATGCGCGATAATGCCAAGATCTGCGACTATATCCTTGATGCTTTTGGAGTTGAGGGCGAGAAACGTCATATCATCAACGGTCATGTTCCCGTTCATGTGGCGCAGGGCGAGAATCCTATCAAGGCTGACGGAAGACTTATGGTTATCGATGGTGGTTTTGCCGAACCATATCATCAGACCACAGGTATTGCCGGTTATACTTTGGTCTACCATAGCCGTGGTTTTGAACTCATTCAGCACGAACCCTTTACCAGTACGAAGGAAGCTGTACGCCTTGGTACCGACATTCAGAGTTGTAAGCAAATTGTGGAGATGACCGGACAAAGAATGATGGTTCGCGACACAGACAAGGGACGTATCATTATGGAGCAGATTAAGGAACTCGAAGAACTGCTCTATGCATATCGTCACGGTTTGATGAGATAGTTTTTATGTGTTTTTTCTATTGGTGAAAGAATCGTTCCACCCAGTCCTTGCACATAAATTATAGACTATCTTTGATAAAAACCATAATAAACTTTTCATAGAACTTATTATACAGAACTACCTAATAACGAACAATATGGATCCACTTACAGAAATGCTTGAATATAACAAGCGATTTGTTGCAGAGAAGCAATACGAGCAGTATGCCACAAGCAAGTATCCCGATCGTAAGATAGCCATCGTAACATGCATGGATACGCGATTGGTACAATTGTTGCCAGCGGCTTTGGGCATAAAGAATGGAGATGTGAAAATCATCAAGAATGCAGGTGGAACCATTACCAATCCCTTTGATTCAACGGTACGTTCACTACTGGTTGCTATCTACGAATTAGGTGTTAACGAGGTGATGATAATTGGTCATACTACATGTGGCGTTCAAGGTATGGATGGAGCCGAGATGCTCGATTTGATGCGCAAACGCGGTATTGACGAGGAGCACATCTCGTTGATGAAGCATTGTGGTATAGATTTGGAATCGTGGTTGCACGGCTTTGACAATACAGACGATGCCGTACTTGAAACGGTTGACTTGGTAAAAAATCACCCGTTAGTGCCCAAGGATGTAATTGTAAAGGGTTACATCATGGACTCCGTAACGGGTGAATTAAATCCTATTGGATAAGAAAATCCTATCGGATAAGTATATTTTTATTCGTAGATTGTAGCAACTATGCTACGTGAGCCTCCGTAGTCACGAAACTCACACAGATAGATTCCTTGCCATGTGCCAAGGTTAAGACGCCCATTGGTGATGGGGATATTGATGCTTACACCAAAGAGCGAACTCTTGGCATGTGCAGGCATGTCATCGGCACCTTCCAGAACGTGGTCATAATAGGGCTCATTCTCCTTGACTATGTGATTCATTATCTTTTCCATGTCGCCACGAACATCAGGATCGGCATTCTCGTTGATAGAGAGTGCACATGAAGTATGCTTGACAAATAGATTAAGCATGCCGGTCTTGGGAAGTGGGGTAGGGAGATTCTCTATTATCTCGCGCGTAACGAGATGACATCCTCTCCGCTTGGCGGTCAGCCTGAATTCAGCTTGTCTTATCATATTGTTTCTTGATTAGATTTTCAAGTTTCGCAAGTTAACTTGCTCACTTGCAGGAGTTAAAGAAGTTGAGCTTGCGAAAACTTAAATTGGAAATTAATTTTACTGTGCCAACTTGTTTCCTTTGATAGAATTTCCATCACCATCATATTCCTTGCGCTTACCCGTAGGCGCCTGCGTTAATGTGATGCGAACCACACTTGTACGGGCAAGACTACGCTCTATACTTACATCAAAGGCATCCATGTGGTTGGGTAGGAATCGTTCGCAGATAGCACGAAGCGCCTTTATCTTTTCAGCATCGTCGGTTACAATTTCTGCTTTTCCGAATGCCACAGCCGAGCGGAACTGAAGCGTGAAGGCGCCGTCTTTTGGTCCTACAGTCGGAATGCAACGTGTCACAGCCGACAAGCACACCTCGGGATGAATCTTGAGGGCATCAAGTTTCTCACCCTCCAAGGCAGAATGAAAATACCACGTATTGTCATCGGTACAAGCCAGGGATAATGGCAAACCATACGCGGTACCGTCTGCTCGTGTAAAACTAACGGTTATATAGGGTGCCTTGCGCATTACTTCTAATGCCCATGCACTATCCATCTCTCTGTCGTTTCTTCTCATAATTCCTTGTTTTATTTTGCCCAAGCCTTTCCTTCAGTTGTTCTGCGCCACTTGAAATACTCATCAAGAACCTTGAGTGCCTCTTCGCTGGGCACCTTGTCTGCATAGGGCTTAGGTCCTGTCAGGTGCATCGTCTGAGGGTTCTTGTTGTTGAATGCAGGCCATGTGGGTAGTCCTTTGCCATTAGGGTCACCATACTTGGCAAAGTTAATCCAATACTGTCCCATAATATCCGAAAGTGGGCGATCTGCTTCTGGACGTTCGCAACGCTCCATATGCTGGAACACAAATGACACATCTTGTCCGTGAGGTGAACCCTTGCCATAATTGGGAGTACCCTTTTCATAATCAGGATGTTCGTCAAAATAATAAAGGAACACTTTTGACTTTCCTGTTTCAGACTGCAAGCGTGCCCAGTTCCATGTTTGCCATCCAAATGCGGCATCACGCATCAAGTCACGCGACGTCTTGCCGTTATCCTCCTGGTTGAAGGGGTAAGCCTTGAGCAGGGCATCTGCAAACTTACCATATCGTGTACGTGTGTTTTGCTCGTATGTCTCAGGTGTATTACCGCCAAACGAGAAACTTGCACCCTCGTCAGAGTTATAGCCGATAAGCACATTCACATCGTTGTATTTGCCTTGTGCGTAGAGTTCCGATTGGTCGCCGGGGATAACGTAACCGTCCACGACAGGCCAACTGCATGCGCCCAGTCCACGACTGGCAAACTTGCTCGCATCCATAGCACGGAGCTCTGCTAAGGACTTGGCACCCAATTGTTCCATAATCTTCACGCCATCTTGTTCTGCATCTGCCAAGGTCATCATGTTCTCTCCAGGATAGGTGGTAGGACGTGAGGGACCGAAGTTACCTCCGCTCTGCGAAATAGCACCATGGAACAAATCCTTTGCCAAGGGAGAACCGCAAAGCATGCTGACAGAAATACCACCTGCCGACTCACCGAATATGGTAATCTTATCGGGATCACCACCGAACTTATCTATATTCTTGCGAATCCATTCCAAACCAGCCATCTGGTCAAGAAGACCGTAGTTTCCTGAAACGTGATGTGGATCCTCTGCACTCAATTCGGGTAAGGTGAAGAAACCCAACTGACCAACACGATAGTTGATGCTTGCCATTACGATACCACCTTTACGTGCCAAAGCCTCGCAGTCATAGTTGGGATCTGCCGTCGAACCAAAGACGAAGCCACCACCATATATCCATACCAATACCGGCAACTTCTCATCGGTATTCTTGGCAGGAGACCATACGTTCAAGTACAGGCAATCCTCGCTATACTCTGGTGAAGGCTGACCTTGTATAGGTCCGGGAGCATATTTCTTTGTTGAGAGGGTCTCTTTCCATGGTTTAACGGGTTGAGGAGCCTTCCAGCGCAAATCGCCAACAGGTGGTTCTGCAAACGGAATACCTTTGTATATCTTCATGCCGTCAGCTTCGTAACCTTCTATGTTACCACCTTCAACCTTTACCTGTGTGCTTAGCGCCTTGTTTTGTGCCGATGCTCCCAATGCCATGAGCATGACGAGCACAATGGATTTAATACGTTTCATTATTTTATGTTTTAGTTTTTCTGCTTATGGTCAGTATTACGAAATACGAAACCTTACTTTACTGTATGGTAATTCTCTGCTTACCAAAATTACAATACAAAGATACGAATAATATTCACTTTATAAAACTGAAAAAGTATAATTCGTGGCTATTTCAGGTTATTTATTCGTTTTTATGGCATACGGTTACATTCTGGTAAAAAAAAATAACCACAGATGTCAATCCGTGGTTACCATTTTATATTTATAATTTCATGCCAGCAAAAAAGTCTGCTTGGCCTGAAGAAGAATCAGCTTATTTCTTCTTGTTGAGCAACAAACCCTTTTGCCATTTGATGGTAGGGTAGTCTTTTGCCAACTCCTTAACCGAATTTTCAATAGAACTGCTTCCCGATGTTGCAAAGGGAATAACGCTCTTGCCCTTGAGCTTTGCCTGCTCAATAAAGGTATTGATGATACGGGGAGCCTGGTTCCACCAGATGGGGAAACCGATGTAGATGGTATCGTACATCGCCAGATCCTTCTTCTGCTTCAAAGTGGGGCGCGACTGCGAGTCGTTCATCTCCTTTGAAGAACGGCTTTGCGAATTATGGTAATCCAAGTCCTCTTCGGTATATGCGTTTTTGGGCTCAATTTCAAATAATTCAGCATGATGTTCCTTTGCTAATTGTTTTGCAACAGCTTCCGTTTTACCGGTTGCAGAAAAATAAGCAACAATAGTACGCTTGTTCTGGGCACTAACGCTCATAACAGCAAACATAGCAATGAGGATTAACAAAATTCTTTTCATGACACTTTTTTTTTGCAAGTTTTTGGTTTTTGTCCCGATCTCTTGCATGATAATTTACCTTAACCTATTCTCTATTTTTGGGTCTAATTGGCATCTATTTGCACAAACTCACCTTATTTTCTGCAAAGATAGTGTTTTTTATTTATTGCCTTGCAAAATAAAGAAAGAAAAATGTAGTATAACCGTAAAAATACACAATTATGCTTTCAGATTGTCAAATACAAGGGGGTAAAGTCCAGTCATATACTTCCGAGGTATTGCAAATAGTAAGGGCAAACCGTTCAGAGTTTAACTTTTATGCCACCCGTTACGTTTGTACCGGGCATCGTATAGCCTTTGTTGATGCAATACTTGGCATTGGTCAGATTATTACCCTGCACAAACACGTCCAACCAATCCGTTGCCTGATAGTTCGCTTTCAGATTGAGTAATGCATAATTTTGTTTCTTTACATCGCTGGCAACAAACAATCGACTCACCCCAACCATATCGGCATTAAACGATAGTTTTGCATTAACCCGCCAATCTGCTCCCAATGAATACTGGTGTTTTGGAGCGCCTGTGAGGTTTACGATGTTGGTTTTCAACACACTATATGTGGCATGAATGTCAAGGTTGTGAATGGGGCTACTGGCCACGCTTACTTCCAGACCCTTGTTTTCAAAACTGCCGACGTTAGTGTTCAACTGATGATTCAACTCTTTTGAGAAGACTGTTGCAATCAGATTGCTTCCCTTTGAAATATAACCGGTTAGTTCAAGCGACAAAAGATGCGAGAACTGCTTACCGATGGTAATTTCATAGTTCATCATATTCTCTGGTTTCAGATCAGGATTTGCCATCATATATAGATACAATTCCTTGAACGAAGGATTCCTGTATCCTTTAGCCAGATTGGCCTTGATGGTCCATTGCTGTCCAGGGTTGATGGTAAAACCAGCCTGAGGTAACCATTGCGTGTTGAACATCGAACTGTTCGACATACGCAAACCACCATTCAGTACAACGATGTTGTTCCAGATGCCTTGCGATAGGGTGATGTAGGGAGCATATTCGGTAATGCCCTGCTTGTCCATTGTAGCAGGCGTAACATTGTCGCTTCGTTTCACGCCTCCCGACATAGGCACCTCGCCCGTATAGCGGTCAAAGTCAAAACCCAGCGTAAACTGTGTCATCTTGAGTGGTTGAAAGTTCTGATATGCCAGGATGCCGATTCTGTTATCATACATCTGGAAAGGATTGGGGTCCTCAATCTTATTGTTTCCATGACTGAAGTAAACACGTATGGCACCATTGGTCTTGTCGTATTCGTCCGTCACCACAGCCGATGCCTCACCACGTGTCACGTCCTGGTGGTAAATATTATCGGTTCCTTTCCACAATTTGGCATATACTGGGTCATTCCCCTTAAACTTCATGATGCTGTAATCTGCATACGCACTCCAATTCTTGTTGAAGTCATAACATACTTTTGCATAACCACTTAACTGATTAAAATCAAAGTCTTTCTCTACACCATCCGTGCGGTCATAACCCATGGATAAAACAGACGCAAACTTACCTTTCCTAATGGTGTTGGTAGCAGATGATTGCCATGTGTTGTAGCTTCCGTATTGCGTCTTCAATACCGTACTTACGCCATCCTGCTGGGGTTTCCTGGTAATGATGTTGATGGCACCTCCCATAGCGTTACTACCATACAAAACACTCGACGGACCACGAACGATTTCCACGTGGTCAACGAATTCTGATTCGTAATTGTCAGCAATAGGATGAGAGAACACACCAGCAAACTGAGGTTTTCCGTCTACCATCATCAACACCTGACTGGTTGGTGAACCGCCCACGCCACGTATGCTGATACCACCGCTACCACCTGTGCTTACTCCAAAGCCAAAGATATTCCGCTCGGTAACAAACAGTCCGGGAACTCTTCCGCTCAAGGCACTCAGCAGTTGTGTACGACCGGTTGCCTCAATCTGCTCCTGACTTATTGTTGTCACGCTATATGGAATGAGATTCCTGCTCGTTGCATTATTCGTGGCAGTTACAATCACTTCGTTCAGCGTGTCGGGTATTTCAACGTTTATCTCAGCTTTTGCACCCATCGATGCTGTTGTCAAGGCGACAAAGGTACAAATCATTTTTCCTTTCATAGTTAAGAAATAGTATTTCAACTCTTTACGTTTCTGCGATTCTATGATATTGATGTTTAATCGTTTATAGTTTATTAATCTATGAGAGTGCAATCTTGTAAATCTCCATGGTTGCCTCAGCGTCCAGATCCATGTAACCACGAAGAATTTCACCCTTTAATTTATGCAGACGTTCATTCATCAACTCCAACTTGGGATTTTCGATGCCCAGTTCGGCAAATGTCACAGGCATCTTCAGCACATCTTTCAACCATGCTTTCAGAGCCATGGCACCATTAAAGGCATCAGCTTCCATGTTGCCACTATCGCTGACACCCAATACACGATGAGCCAACTGTGCAACCTTGTGAGGATTGTGCTTTGACGCATATTGCAGGAAGGCAGGGAAGATAACCGCCAGACCCGCTCCGTGTGTCACGTCATATTCTGCCGAGATCTCATGTTCCATAGCATGGCTGAACCAGTCCTCCTGTCTGCCCAGCGAACAAGTGTCGTTATGGGCAATCGTTCCGCTCCACATAATGTTGGCACGTGCTTCATAGTCATCAGGATTCTTCATTACGCGTTCTGCCATCTCCATGATAGCCAACAACATACCTTCTGCCAAACGGTCACCAATCTGCACATCGGGTGTGTTACTCAGGTATCGTTCCAGGATGTGTGCCATCATGTCGCTGATACCGCTTGCTGTTTGCCATGCGGGCAGGGTCATCGTAAGTTCGGGGTTCATTATGGCAAACTTCGGACGGAGTAGCATGGGCATTCTTAGTCCCGTCTTGACCTTTGTCTTCGTGTCTGTGATAACGGAATTACCGGAACCCTCGCTACCAGCCGCAGGAATGGTCAGCACAACGCCAATAGGAAGTGCATCACTTGGTTTTGCCTTGCCGATATAAAAATCCCAGAAGTCGCCATCATATTTGTAACCAACAGCAATGGCCTTGGCCGTATCGATAACCGAGCCACCACCTACGGGCAAGAGGAAGTCGGGTGCAAAATCCTTTGCAAGTTCCAATCCTTCGCGCACCTTTGTGTCAATGGGATTGGGCTGTACGCCACTCAACTCACAAAAACAGATACTGGCATCCTGCAAAGAGATCTTTACCTTATCCAGCAATCCGCTCTTGACAACGCTACCGCCACCATACACAATCATGACTCTCTTGGCGCCATATCGTGTACAAAGTTCACCCACTTGGTTTTCTGTACTCTTTCCGAATACGAATTCGGTAGGACTATAGAATGTAAAATTATTCATGATCAGACAATTTTTTGTGTTTAGTCATGTACTCAACTAAAAATAAACTTTAGGAAATTATTGTTTTTCCTGTACTTATTGCAAAGATACACATTTTTTGCGAAATATCTCTTGCACTTCTCCAAAAAACTCTGTACTTTTGCGTATTATACTCATTTTCGCTTAATTTGAGTGTGATGTCAATGGTAAATATCAAAAGAATATATGTTTATAGAGTTTCTTCGTCCTATAGTTCTTGGTCTTTGGGGCATTGCCCCCGGCAATTATAGTGGAATAACCCATATAGAAGGAAACCAATACGCCATTTGCGATGACAAGGATGCCGTAGATGGTTTCAAGGTGCTCATGCTCGACATAGATAGTACGAATGGTAATGTGCTGAATGCCACGATGACAGAACCCAAAGGTATGCAACAACGGCGTGCCAAGGGTGTTGCTACCAATCGCGATTGCGAGGGAATTGCATACTTCCCCGATGAGCAGACCATCTTTGTTTCGGGCGAAGAGGACCAACGCATCATGGAATACACCCTCGATGGCATTACTACAGGACGCGAATTAGCCATCCCCAAAGAGATGCAACGCTCCAGCATCACGCCCAACCGAGGTTTTGAGGCGCTAACATATAACGCTACAACAGCCCTCTTCTGGACAACGACGGAATCAGCACTCCCGGCAGACTGCGTCACGAAAAACGACAGCATCAACCAACCGCTCCGTATGGTTTCCTTTGGACGTGACCTACGTCCGCTTCATTCTTTTGTATATCGTATGGATGCTCCCGAATACAAGCCAACCAAGTCATTCTGGGGTGGGGGAGGCGCAGATATTGTGCATGGCGTACCTGCTCTGACAGCCTTGGATGATGGGCGTATTATCGTGATGGAGCGTGAGGCTTGCATCAACAAGAGGTATTACGATAGTTGGGTCACCATCAAACTCTATATGGTAACCCCTCCTGACGAGAAGACCAGTTCATCAGGCAATAACACATTCCGTTTTCAGCAAACTGTAGTCAAAAAGACCTTGCTGGGTTCGTTTACCACACGTTTACGCCTGGGACAGATGGACCTTTCCAATTACGAAGGTATGTGCCTTGGTCCACGTCTTTCTGACGGTCGTCAAACCTTGCTCCTTATTGCCGATTCACAAAACGGAGCAGGAAACAGCCTGTTCCGCATCAAGGATCATCTTCGTGTAGTCATCATCGACGAACTATAATTCTGCCTAAATCAATTTGTTAAGGGCGAAATACTTCCACAAGGGAGCGGCCATCATGGCTTGATGAAACTCATCATTCTTCAGCATGCGGATGACTTCCTCCTGTTCCAGAAGCAAAATCTTGATGTCTTCTGATTCCTCTAAGTGCTGTGTTGATATGGCTTCTACACCTATGGCAAGGTAGGTGTGGCAATAGTTGGTGCAGGCTCCGGCATTAGGACTGATGGTCATCAACTTGCTCCATTCGCCCCCGGCATACCCGGTTTCTTCATACAACTCACGCTTGGCAGCCTCCATGGGGTCTTCGCCTTCCTCCACGCATCCCGCAGGTATCTCGATACCCGTAATCTGCTGGGCATGACGGTACTGGCGTTCCATCAGGAACTTGCCATCCTTAGTGATGGCAATCACGTTACAGAACTCAGGATATTCCAACACATAGAAATCCTTTATCTCTGCTCCGGTAGGCAGTTTCACATGCTCTCTCCTGGCAGTCAACCAGGGTCTTTTATAGAGGTATTCGCTTTCAAGAACCTCCCATTTCATGGGGTCTTTGTCTGTCTTGTTCATTTTATCAATAATGACGTTTTTAGTTTAACGGCTGTTAATCGGGACTATATGGATATGCTTTCTCCACATGACAGATACGCCATCTGACTGCCCATGATGCCTTTCAGTTTATCATACTGCTCAACACCCGTACAATGCATGGTGTAATACTGGCAGTTTTTGTATTTCATCAATTCGTTGGCCAACTGTTCTATAAATGCCTCTTCTGCATCGTTGCTCAAACCGCTTTTCACAAGATGCATACCTGCCAGAACATGGGTGGGAGTCTTACCGTAAACCTCCTCTGCTTTATGCAGGATATTCACGATGCCATTATGCGCACAACCCGCAAAAAGTACGATGTTATTGCCCTCTTCGATAATCAGATTCTGCTCATGACTGAAGTTGTCATGCTCTGTCTTGGCTGGCCCATACAACAACTTGTTGCCATTAGGACAGCAACAATTTCCTTGAACACCGGCAAACAGCATCATGTCATTCGATAACTTTTTCACAGAACCGCACATAATCAGTCTGTCGTTACCTTTCAGTTCTTCATCCAATCCGATGTAGGCTAATCCATGTTCCCTGAGCGAATAATGAGGTTGAAAAGCATCCTGATGCAGATAAACCATTGCCTGCGTGTTTTGCTCGAGAAAAATACGCAAACCACCTCCGTGATCATAGTGCCCGTGCGAGATGATGGCCGTATCCACATCTGCAATACTCAGTCCCAATTGATTGGCATTCTCGGCAAACATACTTTTCTGTCCCATGTCAAAAAGGATGTTCTGTCCATTATCCAACTGAATGTACAAACTTAATCCATGTTCAACGGTAAGACCAACCGAACTGGTGTTTTCTATGATTGATGTAACTTTCATATTCGCTCTTACAAGATTTCCTGTTATCTCAGCAGTATTACCTATGCCAAATACTCCATTTTTTGTTTTATCCCATACTAATCGACATTTCCGGCAAACTATTCTCCTTCAGCATTGAATGTCCACCCATAATCAGCATGATAAATCATCTGCCTGGTCATGCCTCCGTCAATACAGATGTTCTCTCCCGTAATAAAGCCAGCCTTGTCCGAACACAGGAACAGAACCATATTGGCAATATCGTGTGGATGACCAACTCTGCCTGCTGGTTGCTGAATGGCATCTGCACCCACATAGTTGGTATAAGTGGGCGTGTCTGTACCGGGTTCGGGGCATGCTATCCAACCGGGCGATATGCTGTTAACCCTTGCCTTTCCTGCCATACTGACCGCCAGCGCATGCGTGAGTGATGCAATACCTCCCTTGGAGGCAGTATAACTCTCGGTTTGGGGCTGACTCATCCTGTCGCGCGAAGAAGAGATGTTGACGATGGAAGCCCCTTTTGACAAATGCTCCTTCAGCAGTTTGACAAGGTAGAAGGGAGCGGTAACACCCACGCTCAGGGCATACTGGAATTCCTCGTATGTGCATTCATCAATACCCTTCGTGATAGGAATGGCATTGTTGACGATGTAGTCTACTTTATTATATTTCGCTATGACGTATGAGGCGAACAGCTCAAGCACTTCCTTCTTCGAGATGTCTCCTTCGTAGTAGTCCACCTTCACGTCGTGCAACGAAGACAATGCCTGTATGTCGATAACACAAACCTTGGCACCCGCCTTCATGAACTCCTCGGCAATACACTTTCCAATGCCTTGCGCTCCACCTGTAACAATAGCCACTTTATCTTTCATGACATATTACTTGCTGAAAATACTACATTAGATTCGTTGTCAGAATGTCAGTCTCATCTGATGCCAGGGCACTCCGCCATGTGTAGATGAAGAAATACCCTCGTCCTGATAACCGAACGAAGCATAAAAGGCAATCTTGTGTTCCTTGCAGGTCAGCACAACGCCTTTTCTGCCTTCCGAACGTGCCTCGTCAATAAAGGCACGCATCACTTTACTGGCCAATCCCTGGCGCTGAAAGTCGGGATGCGTAACCAATCCAAATATCATCTGCCATTCGCCTTGCTCGTCACTATAGGCAGGACTGTCATACATCTCGTCTATCAGGTCTCTTTCCTTCGTGACAGGTCCGTTGACAAACGATACGATGCGTCCGTCAACCACCAACACGAAGAAGTGTTGCGGATAGGTCTTCAGTCGCCATTCAAACGATGCCTTGCTGGCCGATTCTGTTGCTGGAAAGCATACTGCCTCAAGGGCACTTATCTCGTCCAGGTCTGCTATGGTTGCTTTGCGGATATTCATTATTTATTTATATTAATATAGTGGTTCGATGCGTGGCAACTGGATATTGTTGCTATGCGTACGACCAAGAGGTTTGATGCTGAGATTGTCGAAGTAAGGAGTAGAGATGCCACGCGTCTGTAGGGGAGCGATAAGTCCTGCCATGCCATGTGTGTAATGGTCTGATGTGGCTTTGACAACCAGTTTGCCGTCGACATAACCCTCGATGTTGTCGCCTTCAAAACGCAGTTTCAGGCGATGCCATTGCATGGGTTTTACACTTGGCACCACAGCCTTGCTCAACACATATTCGCCACCAATCTCCACGTCCTTGCGTGCAAGGATGGTGGCTTGCTGTTCGGCATCGCCAATCAGTTCCTTCTGATCCAGTTTGCCTCGGGTAAGTATCAGCTGGCATTCGCCCTTGTCGCTTACCTTCATATAGTAGCCCTTTGCCCATACGCCATAACCCGACCCGACGTCGCACAAGCGTCCCATAACGCCTGCTTCGTCCTGTGGGTTGAGATACACGTCTGCCTCTACCTCATAGTCCTGCCAATCGGCATCGCCCACAATGGTGTAGTGGTGCCATTCGGGTGCCCAACTGTTGGTATGCTCGCCCACAACCTGACGGATGCAACGACCGTGCTTGTCAATATTTTTAGTGGGACTATCAACCAATTCAAAGCAACCGATAAGGTCTGCAAGATAGTGGGGCAAGTAACCCCATTGTGCAGGTTGCTGATATTGTTCAAAGTCATCGGCATAAGGCATGGGGAAGGCCTTCTGAACAGGTATATTGTTGAACGCCCCCTTTTGCTGACCACCCATGGTAGAGAACGAATATACGCTCTTGGGTTGTAGTTTCAGCGTGACGGTCTTGCCTTTTACCTTGATATCATCCTGACGAACGAACTGCTCTTGTTCATTACTCAACCATTGGCACAACTGCTTTTTGTTGAACGATTTGGGTAATGCAACCTTGAGCGTTTGTTCATGGTCAGCATCTTTTGTTTCAATGATGATGCTATAGTCCTGCGTCTTGGGATTTCTGAACATCACCATCGTACCGCCACCATCCAGTTGACAACATCCCTCATCGACATATTGCCAACCCACCTGGCAGAACTGCCCGTAGTGGGCATAACCCCACAGATTCTCTCGCACGGCATAGTGTCCGCTCCATGGCTCGCGAGCCAATAGCATGGCGGGATCGTGGCTATAGGGTTCCAATGGATAGACACCGGCAATGTCATACCAATTTACCACCTTCGTAGCACCCGAGATGATATAGTTCTCGTTAAAACACTTCACTATGGTAATCAGACAGTCATAGCCGGGCAGATACACATGATCCTCGCTGTTCCAGATGGGCTTACCCATACTTTCCGCCAACTTTCTGAGTTCTGGTTTCAGTTGAATCTCGCTGAAGGTATGGCAACTCACAATATCGACGGCATCTCTGAACGTCGAGTCCTTGGCCATGTCATAGAGGAAATCCATCTTGCCGTCGCCCCAGTTGTCAAAGGCATGCAACTTGACCTGCTGAAAACCGCGTTCGTTCATGGTCTTGCGTAACTTCTTGGCAAAATCATAGTCCGTGCCTTTCTCGTTGTGGCAACCCAAGGCATCCAGTTCCAGTCCGTGTACCGAACGCAGTCCCTCGAGCCAATCCACGTAATAGTCAGCCATATCCTGCGACCAGAAGTAGTCGCCCACCCATCTTGGGGCACTCCAGCTTGTGGCATCAAGCGTAAGTGCCTCGTTGCGTCGCTTTGCCTCACGCATCACCCACCACGTGTAGCCACGCAGGTAGTTGTGGTCGCCTCTGTAATGACTATGACTGGGCATACTGCCCTGTGTAGAGTTGCCGTCGCCAGGCACCTCCACGAGCAAGGTACTTACCGAGGCACCGAACATGGGTTTATACACCATGTCCATAATCTGCGAACGTTGCGGTTCGGGATAGTCCTTGAGCAGTACGGAGGTGGCACCACCCCCATTCACGGCTCCGATGCCGTCAAAGGTCTTGCCTTTCTCAGCATGCTTTATGCTGATGGTTTGCTGTGCCGAAGCAGAAAGAATGCCCAGTCCCAGCAAGCAGTTTAACATGAGTATTTTCATATAATTATTTATTATGGGCAACGCAATACATCAACGGTATGACTGCCTGCACCAATCAGGTCGGGGCGTTCCGAGATGCTTTTCTGATATTCTATGAACAGTCTGAATGTCTCCTCGCTCATTCGGTTCAGACGAGTACGCATATAGTCGGATGCTCCGTCGGGCGAGAAGATGGTAACGCGCTCCAAACCAGCCTTTTCGTTCAGTCGGTTGATATCCTCCAGGCGTACATAGTCATACAGTTCATCAGCCTGTACCCTAATATGGAAGTCCTCGTCGACAACCTTCTTTGCCAGCAACGACGCCATGCGTTCCTCGTCAAAGCAGTAGGAGAGGATGCTGTATTCATTCATCAGGTAAGCCACGAAGATCAGTCCGCCGGGCTTGGTCACTCGTTTGGCTTCGTTAAGCGCCTTCAGTTTCTCGTCCTCACCCATCAGATGATAGAGCGGTCCCAGCAACAGGGTGACATCGGCCACACCCGCTGGGATGAAAGGCATGCTTCTGGCGTCGCCCTGCACCACGTCGGCACCTGGCTCCCGCTTCAGGAACACCTCTATGTTACGGCGAACCAACTCCACAGCCTTCACCTTATATCCTTCCGCCATCAAGGCAGAAGTGTACCGACCGGTTCCTGCTCCGATGTCCAGTATGTAATGCCCTGGTTGCAGAAAGCGACGCAGGTGATGCATGGTGGTCTCAAATTCCACCATACCATGCCTTCGCAAGAGTCGGAGGTCTTCTGGGTGCTTGTTATAATGCTTCTCTACGTTCGATAGTGCCATACGCGATTATTGCTGTAATTCGACCAATGCCTGATAGAAAGCGGGGAAACGCTCCTCTATGGCCACGGGTCTGCCGTTTGCACCCAGAAAGCAATGTAGCGATGTTCCCAGGCAAACCACCTTGCCGTTGCACGTCATCTTGTATGCAAACCTGGTTTTCAGTTTGCTCAGTTCTGCCACGCTTATTTCAACCTCCACAACATCAGCAAATGTCGTGGGACTCTTATAATCGCAAGTAACCGACATCACGGGCGAGAAGACGCCTTCTGCCTCCATACGCTCATATCCGAAACCCATCTGCTCCATGGCATCAACACGCGTCTCCTCCATGATGCGGATGTAGTTTGAATGATGCGTAACACCCTGCTTGTCAGTCTCGTAATACTGTATCTTATGCTTGTAAATCATATCTCAGAACACCCTATTAGTTTATCACCTCGATGAGTTCCACCTCAAAGATAAGGGTAGAGAAGGGAGGAATGGTAGCATAGCCCGATGCTCCGTAGCCCAACTGATAGGGGATGACAAAACGATACTTGGCACCCTCCTTCATATATTGCAGACCTTCTGTCCAACCCTTGATAACGCCATTGAGAGGGAAGACGATAGGACTGCCCGACTTATAGCTGGAGTCGAACACCCTGCCGTCGATGAACGTTCCTTCGTAGTGGCAACGCACCTGGTCGTTTATCATAGGAGTCTTGCCGTCCTCTCTGCCTTCAGCCAGCACCTCATACTGAAGTCCGGAAGGAGTTGTGACCACCCCTTCACGCTGTCCATTCTTATCCATGTACTCCTGTCCTTTCTTCAGGGTTTCCTGAGAAGAACTGACATTATCTTCCTTGTGGCACGATGTCAGCACATACAATCCTGCTGCAAGTGCTACAAATATAAGCAGATATTTAATCATTATTTTGGTTTTTAATATGGTTTTCAATCTCCACGAATCGGCTGAATGTCTTGCCGTCGCGAGTTACCTTCTCAAAGAATATCTTCTCGGGACGCACCCAGTAAGCCTCCTGTCCGTAGAGGGCTTGGTAGACAACCATCCTGTTCTTCGTTTCAGAATCGAATGCCGTCCTGACATAGCGATACATGCCACCCTTGAAGTGACGGAAGTAGCGCTCCTCCTTTTTGGGATAGTCCTGCAACATCTTCTCCGCCAGAGGAACATAGTACGTCATGACCTCTTCTTCGGTAGGTGTGTGTGCCCCAGGGAAGTGATGCGCTATGATGTAATGCTCCTTGAAGAGCGGTTCGTAATGTGCCAGCGTGTCTTGCTCGCCGAAGATGCCCCATACACGATCCTCGTAGTATGGATTGCAACAGTCAAACTGTATGCTCTCAAGTGAGGCAAATTCCTCAATCAAGGCGTCATCAATGATGAACGATTGTTTTCCGTCCATGCGAGGTGCCTTGTATTCATGCTCGCCCTTGCGCTCAGTCAGGAACTTTGTCATCTCAAAATGAGGGTTTCCCAGCAGGGCAGGGATGCCGACGATGGGCGAGAGCATCTGAGCGTAGAACGAACCGCAACTGTTGCCAATCAGCAGGTCGGGTTGTTCCTTGTCGATGATGTCGCGGATGGCCTCCAATGCCTCGTTGGGGTGAAGCGGGAGGTCGGGAGTGAGTACACGTGCTTTGCCCGCAAATGCCTTTTGCAAGACTTTTGCAGGAAAACAACACCCACTGGCAAAGAAACCGTGTAGGAATAGAATCGTCTGCATATTACTCAGCAGGCGCCCACTTGCAACGAACGGGAGAAACGATAGCGCCTTCTGCCTTCAACTGCTTCATGGCTGTATCAACCTCCTTGCGGTCAAGTCCTGAGAGTTCTGCGATTTTACCTGCGTTAAGAGGCTGACCTGCCTCTTTCATTGTTGCCAATACTTTGTCTTTAACTTCCATGATGTTTTTCTTTTAGTTTAACAGTTATAATTTTTCAGCATTGCCCTCAACTCGCTCTCATACTGCTTGGCGTCCTTGAAGACGATGCCATCCATGCCAACGGCTCTGCCACCCTCGATGTTCTCGGCACGGTCATCGGCAAAGATGCATTCTTCGGGTTTCAGGTTGAACTTGTTGAAGAGGCGACGGTAAATCTCTGCTTCGGGTTTGATGACCTTTTCCTCTGATGAGATGACGTATCCGTCGAGCAACTTGAAGATGTCAAACTGCGCCATGGTGAGATGCACCTTACTGCACCAGTTGGTCAAACCATACAGCTTATAGCCCTCGGCTTTCAGTTGCACCAGCAGTTCGCGCATGCCCTCCATCTCGTTGGTCACTATCTCGGGGTAGTGCTCGTTGAAGATGCGTATCTCTGCCTCAAACTCCTTGTTCCTGGCAATGATCTCTTCCATGATGACGTCAAATGGTCGTTCCTCACGGTCAAGCAACTGTTGCAGTTCCACGTTATACAGCACAGGCGTAAATGCCAGGCACCTCTTTGCATCGGGTATGTACTTACGGAAGAATGCCTCAAAGTCATAATCTACAAGTACCTTTCCAAAGTCGAATATCAGATTCTTTATCATGCTATCTTGCAAAACCTTGTATAGTCAAATATCAACGGTTGCATCACCTTTCGTAAGCAACCTATTTGGATGCCTTCAGTTTGCGGAGTTCAATCTCCAGACCCTTAGCCGTGATGGCCTTTCCTACTATCTTGCCTTCGGGATCGATGACGAAGAATGCCGGTATCCAATGCAGTTCGTATGCCTTGTATGTAGGTTCTTCGCGTGTACGCAACAGGTTGCTTATCTGGGGCCATGCAAACTGTTCCTGTGCAACGAACTTAAGCCAATTCTCCTTCACGTTGTCAAAACTGAAACTCAGCCATTGCACGTATTTTCCGCCGATATTATGTAGCGACTCGTCCGCAAAAAGCGTCTTGAGCATGGGCACCTCGCGACGGCAATCGCCACACCATGTTGCCCAGAAGTCCAGCACGACGTACTTGCCCTTGTAGTCGCTCAGCTTTATCTTCACGCCCGTTGTGTCGCATGCCACGATCTCAGGTGCCACGGTACCTATTTCGAGCGAAGGCAGATATTCTGGGTGGTTGGCACTAAGCGTATCAATATCCTGTGTCAGGTCCATCGTATTTGCCTTACAATGCTGATGATGACATACAACCATGAGGATGGCGAATGATAATGTAAGCAGTTTTCTCATCTTGTTTTGTTGTTATATTTAACTCACAAATTACTTAGGTACAAAGGTACGCAAAATTTTGCAATCACGGGCATATATATATAAAAAAAAGGGGGAAATAGTCCCCCATCTCCCCCCAAAGGGGGAGCGTTCAGATACCGAAGCATCAGAAACCCCTCTATGGGTGGATGGATTTGGGACATGTTGATGAAAATGGGACTTGTGATGGATTGAGAACTTGTTGGTTCAGTCACCCCCCCTTTTTTGGGGGGGATGGAGGGGGCTTGGCAGGACTCCTTTTAACCAAGCTCACTTGATGAACCGCCACCACTTGGTGTAGTACCACCCCCGCTTGACGTTGTACCGCTCTTCATGCCCTGAGCCACGAGTTCAGCCAGCGCAGTAGCGGGAACGGTCTTGGTCTTCTTGTCGTAGATGCCCTCGATGAGCTGTCGGTAGCTGTACACGCCACGGTCGTTGCGCAGACGGATGAGCGCCTTGCGCTGGTCATCGGTGAGCGACTTCATAGTCTGGCTGATAACGGTCGAACGGCTCTTGAAAGCCTCCTGCTGTGAGAGTTCCTTCTCGCTGTAGGGCAACGACTCCAGGTTACGCTTGTTGCAGAGTTTGTGACTATAGGTCTTACCAGTACGACCTACATAGGTTGCCCCCATGTCAGAGTGTCCGCAAAGCTTTCCGCTTGCACCCTTGAATGCGTCAATCATTATGAATTTCAATTTTTTATGACGATTACCTTATACCATCGTGAGGTTTCTGTTTTACCGCATTATGTCGGTAAGTGATTACTTGTTTCTACCCGGAAACCGACCCTGCAGATAGTCAGTACTAAGTCCCTACTGAGTCAGTACTTAGTCAGTACTTTCTCCGAAGTCCTTTTCCTCCTTTGGAAACTGATACAAAGTTACCACATTTCTATTTTTCACTCGTGTCATCCCCCACGATACCGTGCGATGGAGGAACATTTTCTATAAATATTTTCTAAACGATATATGGTTTGCCCCATAAAGCATTACAATATACAGAAACACAAACAATTAATAAAACCAAAAGCAACGCCAACCCCTCCCCATAGAGAGGGAGATGCTCCTTTATGGGGCAGAAGGGGTCTTCTACCCTCATCGCGCCAGCCCCCTCCCCATTATGGGGGAGGTGTCGCGAAGCGACGGAGAGGGTCTTTCCCTTACGGTTCCCCCAGATACTCCACCACCATCCTTATCTGCTTGGGTGTAAACGCCTTCGAGCTCTTCTGGTATCCAGTTTTCTCGAGTTCTTTTATGAGCGGAGTGCATCGATACACCCATGCCATCAGATGATTCACAGCCACTCTTGGAGAACTCTCAGGAAAGTACATCAACGCCAATTCCTTCTTGGTGTATGTACGGATATTAAAATTTGTATACATACTTTTTTGTTTTATAATTTTGATTTACATTTTGATATTGAGTTATTGATTAACATATAGAAGTAACATCGCGCCAGCCTTCTATAACCTCTAACCCTTACTACCTTCCTCATCGCGCCAGCCTTCTATAACCTCTACCCCTTAACCTCTAACCATTAATCTTTAACCCTTAACCCTTAACCTCTAACCATTAATCTTTAAATAGTATTCCCCAAAATCCTTGCATCCTTGGGGCAAGTGATGATGTTGCAGGTTAGGCAGAACCTCCTTGAGTTGCAGGAAAAGCCGTTCGCCGGGCATATCGTTGTCGGGATACATGTGGAACTCGGTCGACAGTCTTGAGGCAAGCGAGGTGAGCATCTCCTTGTTCATGGGCGAGAGGAGCGTGGCAGACGGGATGGCTATTGCCTTATGTCCGGCAGACAGCATCGCCCAACAGTCAGAGCACCCCTCCGTTATCCATAACTCCTCGCCTGGACGAAGCATTTTCAAGACGGGTAGGTTGTATATGCTACAACTTGAACCACGTGGAAAACGGAATCGGGGCAAGTTCACCTCCGCAGAAACCTCTCCCTGGGAAGGTTGGGTGGGGGACAGTCTTCGGTTTTGCACCCCCACCAGTTTACCGTCCACATCGTAGTAAGGTGTCTGCAACCAGTTCACGCCATTGCGGTCACGCCACGAACCCACTCTGCACCATCTGATGACGCGAGGATCGAGTTTGCGCTCATCGTAGAGAAACCTCCGTGCCTCGTCCGACAAACAGGGACGCTCAAAGAATCGCTCATAACGCGAGGCATCAAAGGTGTATTCCTTTTGATGGGTTGGGCAACTATTCTCCTCTCTTTGTGAAAGGGATATGAAGAGGCTACCATCTGTCAACCACTTGCAAGCCTCCTTGAACGAACCCTCTCCAAACCTCCCCAAGGGGAGCAATTTCATGGCAAGGTCAATGGTCCCCCCATGTTCGCCACACACAAAGCATCGGTATGTGTTATTGCGAATGTTGAACGATAGACTGGGGTGCCGGTCATCATGAAAGGGGCAGAGGCATTTATGTCCCATCACTCGTAGTCCGAGTCGCTCTGCGACCCCCTCAATAGGTAGGTCGCGGAGCTTCTGCAGTTCATACTTATCCATATATCAATCAGTCTTTATGACGATTACCTTTCAATTACCCATCGGTCTTGGTGTAAAGACCAGTCTGTTTGCTGTAGGTGATAAAATTACGGAACAACCACTTGCGTATCTGAGCGTTAGTTCCCTCCTTGCTCTTGCCAAGGCTGATGCGAAGGGCTTCCAACTGTGCCTCGCTGAACGAAGTCTCAAGACTGTCCAAAAAGTTCTTAGGTCCACGTCTTTGCGCCTCGTTCTGAGCATCAGCATCCTTGCCAAGCAAATCGGCAAAAATCTGCATCTTGCTCCAGATGTCATGATACACCAGCCATTCCACCATATCGCCCATGGAGCGAGTCCAAGTCTGATTGTTCAACACCCACATCACGCATCCTGCTTTCCATGCCGAAACAAGTGCTCGCTTCGAAATGTCCCACAGAACATCATCATCAGCAAGGTCAGCCATCTGTGCCATATCCTCTGCCAACTTATCGGTCAGTTTGTTCAATTTTTTAATGATGAAGCGACCCTTGCAGATTTCGAGACGCACAAGGTAGTCGTCCAACTTCTTATAGAACTCATCCGAGTATCTGCCCTGTCGAGGAATGCGACCATCACGGCTGGTACGTGCCTTGTAGGAGAAAACCATACGACCGAAAGTACCGTTGAAAAGTTCGTTCTTGTAAAACTTACGAGTAGCGAAAGGTGTACTGCTGATGGTGATGTTGGTACGCAGTATCGGATTGCCCGTCACGCCGTCTGCCGTAGCACGCAGGGCCCCTGCACGCTGGCGATCGTAGATGTTACGAATCATCTGGCTCACCTGCTTATGACCACCGCACATACGGTCAGCCATCTCCACCTCAGGCATATTGAGGTACTGCGTTACGTCACCCTGAGCCTCACAAGCCATTGCGTTCTGAAGGTAGGCAGGATTAGTCACATCACTTGGTGGGAAAAGAAATGCTACGTCTGGACGAGCAGGCTTCTCCTTGTTGGCAGACTTAGTTTTTACCTGCTTCTGCCACTCCACGAGTTTCTTCAGTTCGGCATCGTCATGTGCTCGCAAGTCGCGACAAATGGCTTCTACCAAGTTAGAGAATTGACCCTTGTTGCATCCCGAATCGGCAACCAGGTTGGCCATCATGCCACAAAGTTCCTTCCAACTTAGGTCAGGGTACTGAAATTCCGAACCGCTGACGTGTGCGCCAAGTACAGGAAACAGCATCGGAACGAGCGGTTCATACATGTCTTTTGATACCTGCGAGAGCAGGATTTTGATACATTCTGTGCCTTTGCCAAGTGCTGGCATCTTAGGCGCAGTAGGTTTTGAAATATCGTATGTCATTGATATTTTGCTTTTTAGATGAAAGAATAATAGCCGAGCGTTCCCTTAATGTTCCAGTTCTTTTTGTTCCAGTTATTTTTTTTGTGGTTCCCACTACCTCTCTTATACATTATAATTATCTATATATTAATTAATTATAAAGTTCTAAGAAAGATGTTTTGTCCCCGAAAAAGTAATTGGAACAGGAACAATTGGAACATCGCGGTTAAGTGAGAGCAGAGGGAAGCTTGTTTCCACTCTGCCGAACACTAGCGATGAAGACCGAAGGTCAACACTCAGCCGTTAATGATCACTTGCTGATGCATTCTTCTACAAGGCACAACCTGTCGAACTCACCTGCTACCATCAGCAACTCTTCAGCCGCCTCACGGCATAAATCCAGAAAAGTGAAGTTCTTGGAATAGCGTGGACGGTTGAAGGTAGGGTAGAGTGTACCATCATCCTTCTTGTTCACGTTAATTCGGTTGAGTTCCAGGACGTGAGGGTTACGCTTGTTCGCAGAATCCATCTTCCCCTTCAAGGCACTCTCGAAGAACGTGAAGTGATCCTCTCCATCGCGTGTGATAGCACCAGGACGTACTTCACCTATTTTCACACGTCCGCATGTACGTGTGAACAACTTCAAGTCAACACCCAACTCCGTGTTAGGAAAGAGGTTCTTGAAGAGTTGGTCACTCCCCTCATCTTTGCCTGTCGCTTTTCCAAAAACTTCAGGATGTTGCTGACGGAATGCAACTGCGAGTGGTTCATTACTGGTGGAGAAGTATTCCAAAAGGATTTCTCCTACGAGGCGAGGCTCGTTCATGTTCTCTAAGCCTGCCTGAAATTTGTTGTAAACATACTCCTTATTATTTTTATTTGGAGTGCTTGCATTGGTTTTGTTCGTAGACATAACCAATTGTCCTTTCCGGGAAAAACCTCGGTCTCACACGAGTTGTCCCTCCGCGCAACAGAGAAAGTGAGACTAGCCTTCGGACCAACGCTTGACCGTTTTTCTCGTTGTTTGGTGTAGCAAAATTACTCACTTATTCTGAGGATTCAAAGAAAAGAAATGACACCTCATTTTGCTGAAAATTAGTCGGCAAGAAGATATTTTAGTATGACCAAAATTATATTTTGAAATGTCCTTTAGTCTTTTGTTTTGGCTCTGACTTTTACAGAGGAAATGTGATATTCGTATTACAATATTTCAAAGTTGTGATTCAAAACTTTGATTATATACCATAGTATTGGTTTTGGTCATAAACTTTTGGAACAAAAAAAAGGATTGACCACATCGTGATCAATCCAAAACTTTTATGAATAGTGTGTAAACTTATCAAAAGTTTGCTACTTTTTTTTGCGTAATACAATCTTTTGGTGCATATTGCACCATCAAAGAATCAATTTTCGCATGGAAATGGTTGTTGTCAAGGTTCGACTCTTCGGGTTTATGAAGGAGTATGTTCTTAGCGCTATTTACTGCATTGGTCTTTACAGGAGGATATGCGCCCTTGTATGTTTTGTTGAAATAGTCCTCTACAAAGAACTTCACCTTGTCGTCCTGAGTATTGCCTACACCGCACCATAGCATAAATGATGCTACGCAATAGGCAGAATGCTTATTCTTGTGCTTGCCCTTGTGAGCATTTTCTTCCAATTCGTCAAAATGCTGTATAACGAGCCTTGCTTTTTCTGCCATCTCAGTATTGTCGGTTCCGAACAGGATTTTTTCCTCGTCTGTCATTCCATCACCTTTTCGGAGTTCAGACACAATCACGTGCATCTGGAATTGAGATGGGTCGTACATGTGGTAATTGGTACAAATGAAATCACGCAATGAACCAGCCTTCCTTTTTCTCTCTTCAAACTCAGAATTAGGAATCATCTTACTTTCTTTGAATGTGCGAACCATCATTCTGCTATTACTCAACATCTTATCATAGCATTCACGATAGATATTCATGCATCGTTCAGGCGTATTACGTATGGCACTCTCTTCCATAATAATCATACGGCAGAGAGCCAGACATTTCACCAACTCAATAAAGAATTCCTCCAATTGCTCATACAGCATAATTACACAGTCATCGTAAGTCTCTATACCGAACAACTGACCGGAATAATAATCATTGACCAGTTCTGATCGTTTGAAGACTGATGGACGTTGATTTGCTGTGAGAGGCATACGCTTTCTGACTGTTCGGCAGAATTTCTTATAAATCTTTTTTGAACCGCTGATGGTTGACCTTATTTTCCTAAAAAGCTTTTCTGCTGAATCAAAGCACTTGTTATTCTCTGTCGCATATTCTTTGTTGAATGTCAACGCAAACTTGGCAAGAGCAAGATGTTCCCTGCTAAGTTTTGCTTTATATTCCTTAACGTATTCTGTCACTCCCTGGATATCCTCCTTTTTGAGGTGGCAGTCATAGATAGCATTCAGGTATTTGCCTTGCTCAAACTTTTCGGCTGCTTCAATAATCATGAGCAGACCGTCTTCGTTTTTATCAACTACTGTAGAATATAGCATGTCGAATTATCCTTTCTTTATCTTATATTTCCTGTTCTTATACTCGCCCTCAAACTCAAGTTCGCCTTCTTCCACGAGTTCCTTGAGGTAATCTCGGATACGTGAGGTTTGAGTCCGATGGCTTTTGATACGGATTTTGAATCTGAAATCCCATTATCGGCGATAAAATCGAGCATTTGTCGCCGATTTTTAAGATATCGATTCGTATTTTGTGATTTTGAGCATTTTTGTTCCTTCATCCCTCATCCTTATCATGCCCTACATAATGGGGCCTATAGGAATGCTGTATGTTGTCAGCGTCAGGTATCTCCAACCACATTTTATATTTACAAAAATACACAAAATATATGAATTACGGTTTGTCCTTGTTCAGAAATCATCAAATTAATTGCACTTTTAACGTTTATTTCTTATTTTTATCAATAAAAATATGTATTTTTGTGTTGTGGAAGAATACCATGTCCTGCCAACAACTTTGGCATACATGAAAACATAGAACCTTTCGGATTTGCGATATCAATCTAATAACATACAAGAAATTATGACATACAAACAAGATAACTTCTCCAAGGAAATTCCTCTGCAGTCAATCAGATACACCTGACTATTCTTCTGAGTTAAGAAACGCAAAGGACTATTTGAAGTACAGTGAAAAATTGGAACATGCCCAAAACAGAACGTACATACGCAAACTTTGGTGAAACTCTTTATTGGTCATACGCCAATCTACAGATGCTGCATTATGCGATAAATGCAGGCAAACGTGAGTATGACCGAACTTGTTACATGATTCGAGCCAAGGCATTCAAGGCATATAAGGAGGGGCGCTGGAATATACACGACCTTTTGGAGTATAATGTGGCTAAGATTCAGCAAAACAACTATTGTTGGTATTGTGGCAAAGAGATGGAACCGTTAAAACTGACAAAAGACCATGTATTCCCACGTTCGAAAGGAGGTGATAACGATATGGACAATATTATCATGGTGTGTAAGACGTGCAACTCCAGCAAAGGGAATATGGATCTCTTCGAATGGTATTGTGAAGTTCGCAAGGAATGGCCCCCACTCAACATACTTATTCACTACCTGAAAAACATCTATCTATATGCAGTAGAGCATGAACTGATGAATAAGACATTCGAAGAACTCAACAAGTTGGATTTACCGTTCAAGTGGCAATACATTCCAACGAAATATCCAAAACCAGAAATATACCAGTAACATTATGCCCCAATATTCTGTTGACAGCCGAACTATAGAAAACGTAATCGGCTACATTAAAGACGGAAAAATTTCCATCACAGAAATGGTTTCAAAAGTTCTGAAGCGATAAAGAAATAAGCAATAACTCACAATGACACGCGAAGAGGCCATAGCAAAAGGAATTGAGGTGAATGAGACTTTGCATTCCATGAAACGCAGGTGTCCCGGCATGACTACCATAGAAAGGGGACGTACATGCTGACACTTGTGGTGGATGGCCGTACTCCTTGTCTCGGAGAACTGAAGGGATGTGCTGATGCTGGCTCTAATGATGCTCCTCGGGTGGAGTTGTCAGAACTTGGTTCGGCCATTCTAAATGAGGAAATACAGAAGATTCATCATTTTTACCCCATGATCGATGTGTGGAGGGTTTGCATCATGCCCGACCATATTCACATGATAGTAAGGGTTAGCGAGGACATGCCGAAGGGCAAACACCTGGGGATGGTGGTGAAGGGCTTCAAGACAGGGTGCAGTAGGGCGTGGTGGCGGATACAGGATGAAGCTCTCGTGCGGGAGAACGGCTTCCCGAAGTTGTACAAACCCTATGGCGAGAACTTCTACGCGTGCTCGGAAGGTCTGCTCCTACAGATTAGCCCATGGGAGATCGGAGATCTTCTCCTCCTTCACCAGTGCTGAAATGGCATTGATGTAGGAGCCGCTGAAGTAACGGGAGATGACAGACGAGAGAATCTTCTTATGGAGATGTTCATAGCCTCTTCTTCCTTGACGGTCAGATCTTGTTTTCTATCAGTATATTATATTATTTGATTATCATTTGCATTCGGGCGAAGTCGAAGACTACAGGCCTGTCGAAGAACTTGATTCCCAAGTATCCCAGATGCTTGAGATTATTCGGATTGGGATTGACACCGATCATCACATCGTCAAACTCATCCCCCACCAACTGGATTTTGGTTGCATAAATACCTTTAGCTACGACCTTTCCTTCTTTGTTGAGCGCATCCTTGAGTTCTATATTTCCATTGGCTACAGCCTTCTTCAATTGACTGTTCTCTCCATTGAGGAAGAGCAACATCGGATTACCGAAATCCACAATCAAATTTCCCTTTAGAGTAGCCTCACCTTTAGCGGTCGAAAGTCGGAGCGTGGATTCCAGAAGAGGGAAACCAAGGTTCTTGTCCTGCTTCATGCGGTAACGGGTTCCATCACTCATAGCCTCCTTGCTCCAGGCCTTTACCGTGAGACGCTTCTGTGGCAGATCTATGGAGATCAGCTGACTATGGTCATCGGGATGCTTCAAATGCTGAACAGGTAGTGCTATGCCTTCGTAATCTTCAACGATGAAGATCTGTCCTTCATAGATAGCCTCACCGATCTTTATACGTCCCTTGCCGGTCAGTGTGATGTCATACAGATCGTTCAGCAGTCGGATACGTGACTTGGAGAGTTGGAATGGAATATTGATCTCCGATTTATGCTGCTGATAGAAATCCTGTCCGATGAGCAGGGCTGGAATACCTGATTCCAGCATGACTTCCACCATCTGCTTAGCCACATCTGCTTCGAAATAGAAGTGTCCCTGATTCATCTTCAACGGAAAAACAATGTCAGATTTGGCAAACAGTGGAAAGGCCAACAGAAAACTCAGCAGTGTAGATACGATGGATTTAAGTATCATGGTTTCATTGGTTTTTTGTTTGACGATGCAAAGGTATTGGTAATTTTACCTAGAATCCGCAGCATAATCCGTTAAGATTTTTTATAATAACCTGGGCATCAAAATATTGCCCAGGGTTTTGCCATGTCAAAAATATCACTTATCTTTGTGCTGCAAAACTTCAAACATAAGAAATTAGTAATAAGACGTGGCAAAGATACAACTAAAATCTGAGAAAATCACACCTTTTGGTGGAATTTTTCCAATTATGGACTCATTTGACCGAGTTTTAAGCGGAGTTGTTGACTCGACTCTCGGTTTTAGAAGCAAACTTTTCGGCTATCAGTACAGCGAAATCATTCGCTCGCTGATGTGCGTGTACTTCTGTGGCGGGCAATGTCTCCTACACTTCAGACAATGGCAAAACTTATGAGTTCAACAAGACAGAGAAGCTAAATAATCTGCTCTTAACAGAGATTTTGAAGAGGGTTTTGATGAAGCCTATGACCTTGGATACGAGGAGGATATTCGATAAAGTATAAAGAAAAAAATCAAACTACCATAAACATGGATAGATTTGGCATCATAATAGAGCATCAGCATCAACTGGAGGCGCTGATAAAGGAGTGGGGATTCCTGCCTTTCTTCAAGAATGGTATTGCGGGGTTCTCTATCGAGGAGTTGACTCCACCGGAGTTGCTCTTTGGCGATGAGATGATGAATGGTCCCTGGCAATGGAAGGGACCCATCATCGGAAACTGGGAGTCGGCATACGGCAAGTTCTTCCAGAAGAAGGCGGGGTATGTGAGTATGGAATGGTTGCCCGACTTCATGAACTGGAGGCGTTCAAAATTCCCTCTGCGCAAGGAGTGCAAGGATGCCCGGCATATTCATGAGGTATTGGTGGAGAACGAATCCATGCTGTCGAAACAACTGAAGGTGGCAAGTGGATTCACGCTCAGCAGGAAGAACACGGAGAAGAAGAACGGCATGGCGTTTGATGCCCTGGTGGCTCAGTTGCAGATGGGAACGCATGTCTGCATTGCCGACTTCGAGTACCTCATCTCGAAAAAGGGTGAACCATACGGATGGGGTGTGGCCCGCTACTGTACGCCCGACGCTATGTATCCCGACCTGTTCCCCTTGAAGGAGAGGGTAGAGGGCAGAACGCCAGAGCAGTCGCGCCAGCGCATCATTGATCATCTGCAAAAGCTCTTCCCCGACGTGGAAAGAAAACAGATTGAGAAGCTGATATGAGTATGGCTATCCCAAGGCAGATGCAGCAAAAGTTGCCTTATCTGCCATCAAAGATAGTCCTTATGATGGAGAAGTCATCATCTGCTGCTTCTGCAATGCGGATGCCACGTATTACAAATAATCGTCTTTAGCCTTTAAGGGCTATCGTCAATCTCTGCTGTCATGTCCGATATCTTGATGGGCTGTAAAAAAACAAAATATCCGCAAGCGATAACCTGCGGATATTATTTTTACTTCATCTGCTGACATGCTGAAAAGCGGTTTGCCAGCAAAATGAAAATGAGGCAAAATTACTTGCTCAAAGCTTCAAAGAGACGGTCGATGGCCTTGTTGGCATCCTTCTCCTCATCGAGCAGGTTGACAAACTTGCTACCGATGATGGCACCTGCTGCATTGGCCTGTGCGCTTTCGAGGGTCTGCTTGTTGCTGATACCGAAACCAATCATGCGGGGATTGCGAAGCGACATCTGATTAACCTTATTGAAGTATGCCTGCTTCTTGGCATCAAACTCACTCTGAGCACCTGTGGTGGCTGCAGAAGAAACCATATAGATAAAGCCATCGGTATGCTCGTCGATGAAGTGGATGCGGTCATCGCTGGTCTCAGGGGTGATGAGCATAATGACACGCACGTCGTACTTGTCGGCTACAGGCTTAACCTGTTCCATGTAATCGCGGAAGGGAAGGTCGGGAATGATAACTCCATCAATACCAATCTGCTGGCACTCCTTGAAGAAAGCCTCGAAGCCAAAATGATTGATAGGATTGAGGTAACCCATCAGCAAAAGGGGAATCTGAACTGCGTTCTCACCCTTACGAATTTCCCCGAGTTGACCGAACAATTTGCGCAAAGACATGCCGTTGCGAAGTGCCTTTGTGGCAGCCTCCTGAATGACGGGACCATCTGCCATAGGATCGGAGAAGGGAATACCAATCTCAATCATATCGATGCCTCTCGCCTCCAAGGTACGAATAACATCTACCGTACCCTCAATGCTGGGAGTACCTGCGCAAAAGTACAGAGAAAGAATCTTCTCGTTTTTTTCGCTGAATAATCGATTAATACGGTTCATATTTAGCAAATTTAGAATTAACAATTTAGATTAGATCGTGAACATTTTTATTTATGCATTCTTGACAATAATGGCGAGTTTATCGACATTTTTGAGTGCTGGAGCATCCTCGAACCTGCTATTCAAGTCGATGCCAGCAAAATAGGGATGCTGGAACTGCTTGATGCGCTGGGCATCGTCGGGACCAATGCCACCTGCCAAGAGGAATGGGGTAGGACCGTTGTATGACCGAAGTACTTCCCAGTCGAATTGTTCGCCACTTCCACCCACACACTTGCACTTGGTATCGAAAAGGATGTGCGAAACTATGCCATGATACTGCTCTGCCTTCTTCACATCATCCACGCCATTTACGCTGATAGCCTTGACAACGGGAACACCCAGCCGAGAAGTGACTTCCTTGCAAAAATCGCCCATTTCATCGCCATGTAACTGAATGCGAGTCAGTCCAAGTTGCTTGAATTTCTGCTCGATGAAATCGAAATCAGCATTAACGAAAACACCAACACGTTCGCACTTAGGCAGATAGGCTGGCGT
The DNA here is from genome assembly GCA_045643405.1 of Bacteroidaceae bacterium. Taxonomy (GTDB): domain Bacteria; phylum Bacteroidota; class Bacteroidia; order Bacteroidales; family Bacteroidaceae; genus Physcousia. The sequence continues at coordinate 36,497 of JAZUKS010000145.1, forward strand.
TTCATCAACATACCTACTACTCTTGGGCCAACAGATGAATCCCATCCAGTCGATACCCAACGCCTCAACAGCCTGTATGTTGGTAGCCGAACGCATTCCGCATACCTTACGCAGAAGACGTCTGTCTCCGTTTCCTCCCTGCTGAGAAGAAAACTCACAACTGTTCGAGGTTGATTGTAGGTCTTTATTCATGCTACTTTTAGATTTCCTGTATAAACTCTTTCAACGCAGCTCCGGGATTGGCAGCACGCATAAAATGCTCACCCATGAGGAAACCACGGAACCCGACCTTACGAAGGTCGCGAACGGTAAGGGGATTGCTGATGCCACTCTCGCTAACCTTTACGCAGTCCTTGGGCAATCGGTCAATCATCTGGAAGGAGTGCTGAACGTCGGTTACAAAGCAACCCAAATCGCGATTATTGATACCAATCATATCAGCATCCAAGTCGCAGTAATCCAACTCTCTCTCATTGTGAAGTTCAAGCAACACCTCAAGTTTAAGTTCGTGTGCCAACTGGGTAAGATTCTTCACCTCATCCTTGCTCAGGCAAGCAGCAATCAAGAGAATGGCATCTGCCTGTATGCGACGAGCCTGGAACACCTGATACTCGTCTACGATGAACTCCTTACGAAGAATGGGAATGTCTACGGTAGGACGGGCAATCTCGACGAACTTCATCGAACCGCCGAAGTATTTCTCGTCGGTTAATATGCTTAATGCCGAAGCACCATTCTGTGCGTATGAAGCAGGAATGACATCTGGTTTGCCTTCTTCCTTGATCCAACCCTTTGAGGGTGACTTACGCTTGAACTCAGCAATAATGCCAGAGGCAGAACTTGACAAAGACTGACTCATGCTGCGAGCCGTGATGCCATCGGCCATCTTACGCTCTACAATAGCATAGAGTTCCTTGGCAGGGAGGTCGTACTTCTGCTGTTCAACCTCTATGCGCTTCCATGCACATATTTCTTGCAGTACGTCTTTCATCTTCAACTATTTATCTCAACAAACTTCTTGAAGGTTGCCAAAGCCTTTCCGCTCTCAAGGGCTTCGCGAGCCTTGATGATGCTGTCTTCAACAGAAAGGTTCTTGTCGATTACGCTGATACCGCAAGCGGCATTGGCCAAAATGACATTCTTCTGAGCCTCGGTTGAAGTACCTTCGAGTACGCTATCGAAAATCTTCATAGCCTCTTCTGCGGTACTGCCTCCATAAATATCCTGAGGCTCAACATAGTTGAAGCCAAGATCCTTGGGAGTAAACACTTTCTCGAAGTGATTGGTAACGAGTTTGAAACCACTTGTAAGCGAAATTTCGTCGTATCCATCGTAACTTGTCACTACGCCAAACTGATCTCCAATCTTTTGATGGATAGCAGTATAGAGGCGCAACTGACTCTGGTTGGCTGTGCCATGGAAAGAGTTCTTGGGGTGGCAGGGATTAACCAAGGGACCCAACAGATTGAAACAGGTAGGAACGCCGAGTGCTTTGCGGGTGGGACCAACGAACTTCATGCCGTAGGCAAAGAGGGGGGCGTGGAGATAACAGATGCCTGCCTCGTCGAGTGAACGATGCAAAATATCGATGTTATCGGTAAATTTCACACCATGGCCCTGCAACACATTGCTGGCACCACTCACGCTTGTACTGCCACCATTGCCGTGCTTGGTAACCTTGTAACCAGCTGCCGCAATGACAAATGCAGAACATGTTGAGATATTGAATGTATTCTTGCCGTCGCCACCAGTACCCACGATGTCGAGCGTATTATAGTCGTTGAAATCTACAAACTTTCCCGTTTCGAGCAATCCGTCGCGGAAACCGAGCAACTCGTCCACGGTAACGCCACGAGTCTGGATTGCCATAAGAAGGGCAGCAATCTGATGCTCGTTGTATTTCTCCTGGGTGATGCCAAGCAGAATATCGTGTGTCTCCTCACGAGTCAGCATCTGTCCCTCTATGAGTTTGGTAAGATATTGTTTCATTATTTGTTCTTTTTACTATATTAATAATTGAGGAATACAAAGACAGAATAGAGTACTATAATAACTATCTCAACATAAAAGATAAAATTGTACTCATCATGTTTAACATGTTCTATAAGTCTACATATATTAAAACCTAAAATACCCCCCATAGGGTTAGCTGATATAAGGCTTTTTCATCATGATGTATTGCTATGTAGTTACCGTTTATTTACTATTCTTTGTTATCTGGCGAACAATCAAGTACGCGCAAATGGCATTGAATATGAACATGGCAGTTGAGATGAAAAAGTATGTATTGAATGTCTGTGTCTTAATGCAGACCAAGATGACACGCAAAAACCATCCCATAATGATGCAGTTAAGCATCAAAATATAGATACTCTTCTTAATTCCCATTGTATAAGCAGATTTAATGTTTCAACCAGTTGCCGAGAATCGTCTTGCCATCCTTGGTCAGAACGCTCTCGGGATGATACTGAATGCCACGGATATCGTATTCCTTGTGACGAAGACTCATCACATAACCCTCATCAGATACGCTTGTCACCTCAAGGCATTCGGGGAAACCCTGTGTATCGACAACCCATGAGTGGTAGCGTCCAATCTCTATCTGCTCGGGCAGTCCCTCAAAGAGATAGTCCTTTACGGTTATGGTAGAGGGTGTAGCAACACCATGATATACGTCGCTCAGGTTGGTCAGCTTACCGCCAAAGCTCTCTCCAATGGCCTGATGACCGAGGCAGACACCCAATATGGGCTTCTTGCCAGCATAGGTCTTGATGACATCGAGCAGAAGTCCTGCCTCGCTGGGGATGCCAGGACCAGGGGAGAGAATGATCTTGTCGAACGCTTCCAACTGCTCCATCTGGAACTGGTCGTTTCGGTACACGGTAACCTCGGCGCCGAGTTCCTTGACAAGGTGACTCAGATTGTAGGTAAATGAGTCGTAGTTATCTATAATTACAATTTTCATAGTTTCTCAGCAATTTCAATGGCCTTACGCAAGGCACCCAATTTGTTGTTAACCTCCTGCAACTCGTACTCCACGTCGCTCTTTGCTACAATACCGCCACCGGCCTGGAACCAGAGTTCGTTGTTGCGACTTACGAAGGTACGGATAGTAATGGCCTGATTGAGACTGCCGTCTACGCCAATGATGCCGATACAACCACCATACGCACCACGGTTATGAGGTTCGTAGTCAGAGATCAACTGCATGGCACGTACCTTGGGAGCACCCGAGAGGGTTCCGGCAGGGAAGGTATCGATGAAAGCAGCAATGGGATTGGCACCTTCATCAAGATCGCCACTTACACGGCTCACAAGGTGAATGACATGACTGTAGAACTGCATGTCCTTGTAGAAGTCAACATGCACATTATGGCAGTTGCGCGAGAGGTCGTTACGAGCCAAATCGACGAGCATCACATGCTCTGCATTCTCCTTGGGGTCGTTACGCAGGTATTCTGCGTTGCGACGGTCGAGTTCGGCATTACCCGTACGCTTGGTGGTACCGGCAATAGGATCGATATATGCGGTATATCTGCCATTACCCACATGCTCTACACGGCAATGTGTCTCGGGACTTGAACCGAAGATACGGAAACCTCCGAAGTCAAAATAGAAGAGGTAAGGACTGGGGTTGATGCTGCGAAGTGCACGATAGAGCTTGAAGTCATCACCCTCGTACTTCTGCTTAAAGCGACGGGCTAACACGATCTGGAACACATCGCCACGCAGACAATGCTTGATGCCCTTGCGGATATTCTCGCGATGCTCGTCGTCGGTAAGGGTGCTCCAGAAATCGCCCACAGGACGGAAATCGTATGCCTGGTATGAACGACTGCCAAGGTCGCGCTCCAACTGGTCGAGGTCATCAACTTCACCATCCTGAAGGAGTTCGATGATGGTCACCTCATTACGGAAATGATCGAAGACCACGACATCCTTATATAATATATAGAGCATATCGGGAGCGTCGTTTTCGCTCTGTGTCTCGTCCTTCACGTTAATCTGCTCGAAATAACGAACGGCGTTGAAGGATGTGTAACCGAAGAGACCGCAATATTGCTTGTTGTCGCCATCAATATCGAAATGACCCAGGAATTGAGTAATCAGGGCAGAACAGTCATCCTTCTGAGCGATGGGCATCTGCTCCGTCTCGCCATTGGGATACTTGGAAATGCCCATGCCGTGAGAAATCTCGACTGAAGCAATGGGGTGGAGCGCAATAAAACTCTTGGCATTCTCACCACCATGGTAGTCAGAACTCTCCATCAAGGCACTCTGAGGATACGCGTCGCGCACCTTCAGATACGCACTTACGGGAGTCATCAAGTCACCAAGAATCTTCTTGGAAACGGTATGATATTTATACTGAATCATCTGACGTTGTTCAAATAGGTTTCCATATCCTTGTCACCACGACCGCTAACGGTGAGGACAACAATATCGGTTGGTTTAAACTTCATCTTGGGCAGAAGTGCCAATGCATGACTGCTCTCAAGGGCGGGAATGATACCCTCCATGCGGGTAAGTTCGAAGGCTGCGTCGAGCGCCTCGTTATCGTTGATGGGAAGCACCTGGGCACGACCCGTTTCATAGAGGTTGCAATGGATGGGACCTGTACCGGGATAATCCAATCCTGCACTAATGCTGTAGGGCTCGATAATCTGACCATCCTCGTCCTGCATCACCTTGATACGTGATCCGTGCAGAATACCAGGGGTACCGATATTGAGCGAAGCAGCTGTCTCGGCTGTATCAATACCATAACCACCAGCTTCACCCAGAACAATCTTAACGCGCTCATCATCAATATAGTGATAGATAGTTCCTGCGGCGTTGCTTCCACCGCCGATACATGCCATCAGATAGTCGGGATAGTCACGACCTTCCTTCTCGAGCAATTGTTCCTTAATCTCCTTCGAGATGACGCTCTGAAGACGAGCCACCATGTCGGGGTAGGGATGAGGACCTACCGTACTGCCAATAATATAAAAGGTATCGGAAGGGTGACAGCACCAATCGCGGATAGCCTCGTTGGTGGCATCCTTCAAGGTCTTGTTACCACTTTGTACGGGGAACACCTCTGCACCCAACATCTTCATGCGCTCAACGTTGGGACGCTGACGAGCTACATCAGTAGCACCCATATACACTCGGCAGGGCATGTTCATCAGGGCACATACGGTAGCTGTAGCCACACCATGCTGACCAGCACCTGTCTCGGCGATGATGCGGGTCTTGCCCATCTTCTTGGCAAGGAGAATCTGACCGATGGCATTGTTAATCTTATGCGCTCCGGTATGGTTCAAGTCCTCACGCTTCAGGTAGAGCTTGCAACCATACTTCTCGCTCATTCGCTTGGCATAGTACAAGGAAGAGGGACGACCTACGTAGTCCTTCAGCAACTGGTTGTACTCCTTGACAAACTCCTCACTCTCAATGATGGGAAGATACTGATTCTTCAAATCCTCAACAGTCTTATAGAGAATCTCGGGTACATAGGCACCACCGAATTCACCATAAAAACCGTTCTCGTCTACATTATATGTTTTCATATATTAAATATTTTCCGAAGATAAATTCTATAAAAAATTGTTGTTACGTCCTTGTTATCTGGATATCGTGAATGGATATACATATACATCGCCGAAATCGTTGGTTGCTTCAGCCTTCAGATTAACAATTACATATTCACCAGGAGTCAAAGGCACGTGAGGTCTAACCTCGTAACGACCGTCGTCCAACAGCTTTATAGCTACCAAATCAAGGTCGATGTGACGTCCGTCGCACTCAAAAAGATTATGAGACGCAAACTTGCGGTATTCCTTCTTCTCCTTTAGCTTGATGAGAACAAAGTCATTCAGCTTGTAGTTGCCCGTTTCGATCAGCAGACGTGGCGTGCGGTCATCGCTTAACTGACGAGAATGGCGCCCCCACAGGTAACGGCTTAACTTGCCATTTGTCTGTATATCTACAATCTTCCAACCGGGTTTATATTCGCTTTGCGTACAGACGGGATCGATACCATAAAAAGAATCTTCCACGAACATGGATACGCTCGTGGCAGGCACATTCCGCTGACTAAATACTGACAGAGAGAATATACTGAACAGGAATATGAACAATCTTTTCCTCATTTTCGCACCAAAGTTACGATTTTTTAGTGAAAACACCAACAAAAACTACAAAATGATAGTATTTTAATTGTTTTTGAATTAAAATTTTGTAATTTTGCAAACGAAAACATGGAAAATTAAATCTATGATAACAATTGCTATCGGCGTTTTGATGCTACTGGGGTATATGTTGATTGCCTCAGAACATCTTTCCAACATCAACAAGGCTGCAACGGCGATGTTTGTCGGTGTGGTGGGATGGATTCTGTTCATGCTTACGGGAACAGAATACATCTCGACTGTCCATGCAGAAGAATGGACGGAGTTTCTTGATGGCAGGGAACCCGAATGGCAGGATATCCATACTTTCATTGCACAGAATGTCTTTCTAAAGCATGCCATGTACATCTGCAACCTCGTGATGTATATGCTGGCAACCATTGCCATTGTTGACGTGCTTAACTCAAACGAATGCTTCGGATTCCTCAAGAATACCATCAAGAACCGTAACAGCAGGGTGGTGCTGTGGCTGGCAGTAGCATTCACATTCTTCATCTCAACCAACCTTGACAACCTGACGACGACCGTCCTGATGTTGCTGATCATGAAGAAGATTGTTGCCAATGACAAGCAACGTATATACATAGGAGCAGCCATACTTGTTGCGGCCAACTGCGGAGGTTGCTGTACGGTAATTGGTGACACGGCATCACTAATGGTTTGGTACAAGGATGCAGTTACACCTGCCAATTTCAGCGGAGCGCTGATAATTCCAGCATTACTTGCAACTACGGTTACTACCTATCTGATTCAAAGAAAATTACCACATACGCTTGACCTTGTTCGCTCAACCGTTATCTTCCGTGGCGAAGACAGCATCCTGCCCACATGGCAACGTATTACCTTGCTGACTATCGGACTGGGTGGATTATGGTTTGTGCCTACCTTCTACCGCATTACCTTACTGCCACCTTTCTTGGGTTCGCTCTGCGTACTTTGTCTGCTCTGGGTTCTCAACGAGGTATTCAACCGCAAGCGTATCCGTACTGAACAGCCTTCCATCCTGAAGGGAAGCGACCACCGTCTGCTCTACGAAAGCATACAAGCCATCATGTTCGTCATCGGTATGTGCCTGGCAGTTGGCGTTGCCTACGAGTGTGGTGCCATGGCATGGCTGCGCAACTTCATTGAAACCATCTGTCCCAATATATATATAATAGGTACATTAACCGGTTTTATCAGCGCTGCCTTGGACAATGTTGCCTTGGTGCTGACGGGCATCAATATGTATGATGTTGTACCTGATGCCGCTGTGACGAGCGACTATTTGAGTTTCTTTGCCCAGAATGGTCCTTATTGGCACATTCTCGTGTTCTGCTCGGCAGTTGGAGGTTGCCTGCTTCCCATCGGAAACACAGCTGGTTACGCCTTCCTTAAGATGGAGGACGAAGCGTCTGGAACCTGGTACTTAAAGCATATTGCCGGCAAGGTGCTGTGCGGATGGGCCGTAGGTTTGACATGTTATTTTATTATTGACTATTTTATTAGATGAACACAAACGATATTCTACGCCGTTTAGGCATAGACGAACTCAACTATATGCAGCAGGATAGTTTGGCTGCCTATAGAAAGAAAAAGAATATAATATTAATCAGTCCTACCGGTAGTGGTAAGACGTTGGCATATCTTCTGCCACTCGTTGAACAGATTGACGCAACAAGCAACCATGTTCAAGCGGTGGTTATTGTACCTTCTCGCGAATTGGCACGCCAGACGCAGAATGTATTGCAACAAATAGGTGGTGGCATACGTAGTGCTGCCGTTTATGGCGGACGACCTGCCATGGACGAGCATCGTACCATCAAGTCTGTCATGCCTCATGTGATTATTGGTACGCCTGGCCGACTGAACGATCATCTTGAGAAGGAGAATTTCTCCAGCCAATTTGTGGACAAACTCATCATTGATGAATTTGACAAATGCCTGGAGTTAGGCTTCCAGGATGAGATAGAGGCAGTACTGAATGCTCTGCCCAATGTGGAGCGCAGAATGTTGCTTTCGGCTACAGATTGCCCCGAAATACCTCGTTTTGTGAAAATTGACGAAACCACCGAGAAAATTGACTATTCTGATGAGGATGAGCAAATTCCCGACAGAATAGCACTTTATGCGGTGAAATCGCCCATAAAAGACAAATTGGAGACTTTGGGACAATTGCTTTGTTCCTTTGGTCAACAATCGTCGATTATCTTTGTTGGTTTCCGCGAAAGCGTGGACCGAGTTACGCAATTCCTCAAGCGCCAAGGTTTCTTTGTATCGGACTTCCATGGTGGCATGGACCAAGACTTACGTGAGCGTGCCTTGTTCCGCTTTACCAGCGGAGCATGTAACATAATGGTTAGTACCGACCTTGCCGCCCGCGGTTTGGACATACCCGAGGTCGACAATATCATCCATTATCATCTGCCCATAGATGAAGCATCGTTTGTGCATCGCAATGGACGTACGGCACGATGGGATGCCACAGGAAATGCTTATATCATATTAGGTCCGGAGGAATATCTGCCCGATTTCATTGAGGGTGAGGTAGGAGAGTATGCCATTCCAGCCCAACTGGATGCTCCTCAGCAACCTAAATGGGAATCCCTGTATATTGGCAGAGGCAAAAAGGAAAAACTATCACGAGGCGATATTGCCGGATTTATGATGAAGATTGGTGGATTGCAGAAGGACGAGGTCGGACGCATAGAAGTTCGAGACCATTGTGCCTATGTATCGGTACTTCGTACACGCATAAAAGAACTGATGATTCGCATAAAAGGGCAAAGAATCAAGGGTATGAAAACGATTATTGAACCAACAAAGTAATTTCTGCAGAAAATCCTTTGTCAATTCGGCAATAAATCGTAAATTTGCATCCCGGTATTATATCTATAATACAGCCAACAGAAATTTAAGGTAAAAATAATAATCAATTTTATATAAAACAATAATGAAAAAGTACAATTTTAATGCCGGCCCTTCAAAGCTCCCCAAGGAGGTAATGGAGGCCGTAAGTGCAGCATGCATTGAGTTTGAAGGTAGTGGTCTTTCTTTGATGGAGATGAGCCATCGTGCAAAGAACTTCCAGCCCGTTCTCGACGAGACCGTAGCATTGTTCAAGGAGTTGCTTAACATTCCTGAGGGTTACAGCGTATTGTTCCTCGGTGGTGGTGCAAGCCTCGAGTTCTGCATGGTTCCCTACAACTTCCTCGAGAAGAAGGCAGCTTACCTGAACACTGGTGTTTGGGCAAAGAAGGCAATGGCTGAGGCAAAGAACTTCGGTGAGACCATCGAGGTTGCTTCAAGCGCAGACAAGACCTACAACTATATTCCCAAGGGTTGGACTATCCCTGCTGATGCTGATTACTTCCACATCACCACAAACAACACTATCTACGGTACCGAGATCAAGGAGGATATCGTTTCTCCTGTACCCCTGATTGCAGATATGAGTTCAGATATCTTCTCTCGCCCCATCGCCGTTAGCAAGTACGCTATGATTTATGGTGGTGCTCAGAAGAACCTCTCTATGGCTGGTGTTACTTTCGTTATCGTTAAGGACGAGTTGCTCGGCAAGGTTAGCCGTACCATCCCCACAATGCTTGACTACCGCACTCACATCAAGGGTGGTTCAATGTTCAACACTCCTCCCACAGTACCCATCTACTGCGCTTTGCAGACCTTGAAGTGGATCAAGGCTAATGGTGGTGTTAAGGAAATGGAGCGTCGCGCTATCGAGAAGGCTGATGCACTTTATGGCGAGATTGACCGCAACAAGTTGTTCCGTGCTACTGTTGAGGACAAGGCTGACCGTAGCCGCATGAACATCTGCTTCGTAATGAACGAGGAGTACAAGGACCTCGAGGCTGAATTCATGGCATTCGCTACTGAGCGTGGCATGGTTGGTATCAAGGGTCACCGTAGCGTTGGTGGTTTCCGTGCATCTACTTACAATGCAGTAACCATCGAGGACGTTAACGCACTCATCGCTTGCATGCAGGAGTTTGAGGCTCAGCACTAAAAAATATCTTCCCCTCGTTCTTTCTCAGAGCGAGGGGAAGTTACATTTATACAATCATATTATAACTAATTAAAATAGGTACACGTCCTCTGAAATGTATCTACAAGTCTTATAGAAGTATTTACTGGAAAACAATTACTTATCAAAAGTATTACATTTCATTTACCAGTAAATAACGCTTCATCAGATTTGGGGGATAATAAAAATGGCAAAAGTTTTAATTGCAACAGAGAAGCCCTTCAGCAAAGTTGCTGTTGATGGCATTCGTGAGGTAACCGATAAGGCAGGCTATGAGTTGGTTCTGCTTGAGAAATATACAGAGAAGAGCCAGTTACTCGCTGCTGTAGCTGATGTTGACGCTCTCATCATCCGTTCAGACAAAGTTGATGCAGAGGTTCTCGACGCTGCCAAGAACTTGAAGATTGTTGTACGTGCAGGTGCAGGTTATGATAACATCGACCTCGCTGCTGCTACCGCTCACAATGTAGTAGCCATGAATACTCCCGGTCAGAACGCAAACAGCGTTGCTGAGTTGGTATTCGGTTTGCTCGTATTCGGTGTTCGTAACTTCTTCAACGGTACCAGCGGTACTGAGTTGATGGGCAAGAAGTTGGGTATCCTTGCATTCGGTAATGTAGGTCGCAACGTTGCTCGCGTAGCAAAGGGCTTCGGTATGGACGTTTACGCTTACGATGCATTCTGCCCCGCAGAGGCTATCGAGGCTGCTGGTGTTCACGCTGTTGCTAATCAGGATGCTCTCTTCGAGGAGTGCGACATCGTTTCACTTCACATCCCCGCTACTCCTGAGACCAAGCAGAGCATCAACGCTGCTCTCGTTGGCAAGATGAAGAAGGGTGGTATCGTTGTTAACACCGCTCGTAAGGAGGTTATCAACGAGGCTGAGTTGTTGTCTTTGATGCAGGAGCGTACCGACATCAAGTATCTCGCTGATATCAAGCCCGATATGGATGCCGAGTTTACTGCACAGTGTGCTGGCCGTTACTTCGCAACTCCCAAGAAGATGGGTGCTCAGACAGCTGAGGCTAACGTTAACGCTGGTATTGCTGCTGCAAACCAGATCGTAGGTTTCTTGGAGCAGGGTATCACCAAGTTCCAGGTTAATAAGTAATAAGGTATGGCAATTGTAAAACCTTTTAAGGGCATCCGTCCTCCCAAGGACCTTGTAGAGCAGGTTGAAAGCCGTCCCTACGATGTACTTGACAGCGAGGAAGCACGTGCCGAGGCTGGTGATAACGAGAAAAGCTTGTATCACATCATTAAGCCTGAAATCAATTTTGAACCCGGTACCAGCGAGTACGATCCTAAGGTGTACGATGAAGCTGCTCGTCAGTTCCAGATGTTCCAGGACAAGGGTTGGTTGGTACAGGATACCAAGGAGCAGTATTACATCTATGCTCAGACTTCACACTTGCCCGCTAACGGCGGTAAGGAGAAGACTCAGTATGGTCTTGTCATTGGTGCTTATCAGGGTGACTACCAAACTGGTGTTATCAAGAAGCATGAGTTGACTCGTCGCGACAAGGAAGAGGACCGTATGAAACATGTTCGTGTGAACAACGCCAACATCGAGCCCGTATTCTTCGCTTATCCAGACAACGCTACTCTCGATGCTCTCATCATGAAGTATGCAGCAGGTGAACCTGAATATGACTTCATTGCTCCTATCGACGGATTCCGTCATCAGTTGTGGGTAGTAAGTGATGATGCTGACATTCAGCTCATTACTGATGAGTTTGCCAAGATGCCTGCTCTCTATATTGCAGATGGTCACCATCGTAGTGCTGCTGCTGCATTGGTAGGTACCGAGAAGGCGAACCAGAACCCCAACCACAAGGGTGACGAGGAGTATAACTTCTTCATGGCAGTTGCTTTCCAGGCAAGTCAGCTTACCGTTCTCGACTACAACCGTGTGGTTAAGGATCTGAATGGCAATACTTCAGAGCAGTTCCTCGAGAAGTTGGCTGTGAACTTCACAGTTACCTTGAAGGGTGCAGAGGAGTATCGTCCCCAGCAGGCACATGAGTTCAGTCTTTACCTTGACGGACAGTGGTATTCACTCGTCGCTAAGGAGGGAACCTTCAATCCTAATGACCCCATCGGTGTATTGGATGTAGATATCAGCAGCCGTTTGATTCTTCAGGACATTCTTGAGTTGGGCGATTTGCGCAGTAGCCAGCGTATTGACTTCGTTGGTGGTCTTCGTGGTTTGGGCGAACTCAAGCGTCGTGTAGACAGCGGAGAAATGCGTGCAGCATTGGCACTTTATCCTGTCAGCATGAAGCAGATCATGGATATTGCTGATTCTGGTAACATTATGCCTCCCAAGGCAACTTGGTTTGAGCCTAAGCTACGTAGCGGACTTATCATCCACAAGCTTGACTAATATTATATGATTGATTCTTATCTCAGTATTACCGGTCCTTCAACTGCCGAGTATTCTGAGAAACGCAGTAAATTCTTAGCCTTTGCCTTCCCCGTGAAAAACACGGAGGAGGTGAAGGCTTTGGTAATTCAACATGAGAAAGAGTATTATGATGCCCGTCATGTATGTTACGCTTATATGCTGGGGCATGAAAGACTCGTTTTTCGTGCTGTAGATAATGGTGAACCCAGCGGTACAGCAGGAAAACCCATACTCGGACAGATTAACAGTAACAATCTAACAGATATACTGATAATCGTAGTTCGCTATTTTGGCGGAGTGAAATTGGGTACAAGTGGATTAACACAAGCTTATAAAATAGCTGCAGCTGCAGCTATCGAAAATGCTGACATTCAAGAATATACTGTTGACGATAAAGTAGATGTGTCTTTTGAATATACATTAATGAATTCGGTGATGAAGGTTGTAAAAGATGTAAATCCCAACATCCTCGGACAAGATTATGATAACAATTGTGTCCTACATCTAAGTCTTCGTCGCTCATTAGTACCTCAACTGCTTGAGAAGTTCAAACTCATCAGAGGTGTTGACGCTAAGGTTATTGAATAAGAATCGGAATAAATCATAGTTTATGAAACTCAATTATACAGTTATCATTGGAAGTGCTTTGATAACTATGCTCTTTTCATCGTGTGCAAAAAACGAGGATAGGGTAGTAGTACTCAATGATGTTGTTACACCCAACGTTGTTGATCCTGGTGCTAAAAGTAAGCTTACGGCTATTACCAATCGTCGAATGAAGGAACAGGAAAACGATTCAATACAAAATGACTCGTCTGCTTTGGATTGTTACCGATGGGATAGTGAGTATTATGCATCAACCAAAGTGGTTAATGATGCTGATAACTCCGTTTACGATATGAATATATTGATTACTTTGTCTGAAGGCAAGGATAATCTGTATACTGGTGGCATGGTTCTATATGTTGATGAAGAGAACTTCGTTGAAGCTTATGTAGAGGGTAAAGCCGACGGCAACCACATTACCCTGTATTACGTTGAAGATGAAGAAAATACAACGGGTGACCTCTTTAAGGAACATGACAAACTTGTTCTTTTTGAACTTTCTAACGGAGAGTATGCTGCCAATTGGTACAAACCTATGCATCGCTTTGTAAACGAATCAACTGTCATTTCTATACGCTAAAATAAATCGTCATGTCTGTCCTTCTACTTACATGGGTTATAACAATAGCCCTTTTAACAATCGTAATTGTCCTTATATGGATTGTCTCACGATATATTGTTAAAAAGCAGAAAAACAAAAAGTTAAAGTATAAACGCTTTGGTTATACAACGCTTGGCATCGGTTTGTTATGGACAGTATTGATGTTTTATGGTTATTTCTTTGGTCGCTGGCGTTGCGAAGTCGTAGAATGGGAGTTTCATGACAACCGCTTGCCTGCTGCCTTTGAAGGATATAGAATCGTACAAATATCAGATTTTCATTTAGAAGGATTTGATGATAATCCTGCCTATCTGGATACGATTGTTAAACTTATCAACCAGCAAGATGCTGATTTGATTTGTTTTACAGGTGATATGGTATCATATAACCATGAAGCCTTATCCAAATACGCAGGTAAGCTTGAACAGTTGAAGGCACACGATGGGGTAGTGAGCATTTTAGGAAATCACGACTATGGGGTATACGACAAGTCTCTTGATAGTTTGCTAAAGGAATTCGACAGACAACAACTCATTAACTTAGAGCGAGATACACTAAAATGGAATCTCTTATTAAACGAGAATTTCACTCTTTACCACAATGGTGATAGTATTGCCATTATCGGTAGCGAAAACCAGGCTTGTGGCTTTAAGCAAAAAGTTCGTCGTGGAGATTTAACGAAGGCTATACAAGGAACAGAAAACAAGTTCCAGATTCTCCTGGCACACGATCCATCACAATGGGATACAGAAGTTGTTGGTAAGACACAAATTCCTTTGACACTATCCGGACATACGCACGCCATGCAATTCAAAGTGTTCGGTTGGACACCATGCCGTTGGCTTTTCAAACGTTCGGATGGTGCTTATCGTGAGGACAAACAACAGCTTTACGTAAACATCGGATTGGGTGGATTAATGCCATTTCGTATAGGTGCAACACCTGAGATAACGGTAATTTCGTTGCACAAGCAGTAATTTCGTTCAAAATTGTTCATTATAACTTGTACATAAGGGCACACAATTAGTCGTTTTATAACTAAAAAAATTCAATACGTCAAAATAAAACAATTCACAAAAAAAAGAAATAATTGATTTTTTGTTAGTTAATCGAATTATTTTATATTTTTTTCGTGCTTTTATTTTTTTGTTACTGCAAATCTTTGTATCTTTGCATCACAAAATTAGATAATTAAATATTTACAACAAAGGTTTTTAATCATGACAAAAGCAGAATTGGCAAATGCTGTTGCCGCAGATTGTGGTTTGACTCAGGCAGAGAGCCTCGCAGCCATTGAAAGTGTAATGAAAGTCATTAAGGAGACTCTTCAGAATAAGGAGAATGTTTACTTGCGTGGTTTCGGTACTTTTGATTTGAAGCATCGTGCAGAGAAGACTGCTCGCAACATTTCTAAGAATACTACCATCATTGTTCCCGCACACGATCTTCCTCACTTCAAGCCTTGCAAGGAGTTTACATCTGCTTTCACAAAGTAAATCTTGCAAAAAGAAAGAAACAAATAGAAGCTGGCCATCTGGTCAGCTTTTATTATTTTATAACCATTTATATAAGAAATCGCGATTATACTATTAAACATAACGTTGATTAGTAATAATTTTGTAATTTATCGTATTTTAGAGATTTTGGGTATTTTTAACCTTATAACACGATTTACAAATCTGCTAAAAATGATAATATTGAGAATGTATTGATTTCTATAAACCAGAAATGATATTAATAAGAAATTATTGCTGTCCGGTAAAACTTTTTTTGAATTGATAAATTTAGGGCTGGTACTTGCACGAAGTATCAGCCCTTTTGGTTATCTTTGCTTTTACCACAAAACAAAAATCATAACCATGGGCAAAGATAGCAATTTTACC
>JAZUKS010000146.1:0-9968 GCA_045643405.1 Bacteroidaceae bacterium
TTGATGATTGACGATTGATGGTTGACGGTTGATGATTGATGTATCTTCTGTCATAACCCCAGTTCCCTCTCCATTAGGAGAGGGGCAAGCAAAGAACCAATTGTAAAACAATTAGAAAGAAAAAAAACAACAATAATGACACAAGCAATTCAAAAAAAACTAAGCGAAAGTAAGTCTGCCCGCTGGACTGCCCTTATCATTGTCAGCGTGACCATGATGATGGGTTATTTCTTTACCGACGTAATGTCTCCCCTCGAGGACATGCTCAGTTCCGACCTGCATTGGAATGGTAGTGAGTACGGTTTCTTCTCAGGAGCCTACGGTCTTATCAACGTATTCCTCCTGATGCTCTTTTTCGGAGGTATCATCCTCGACAAGATGGGCATCCGTTTTACCGGAACAATGGCCACATTGCTCATGTTCATTGGAGCAGCCATCAAATGGTACGCTGTTACCTTTGTTGATGAGAATGCCATTGTAGAAGGTTTCCACCTTAACCTGCTCATTATCGAGATAGACAATCCCCATCTCACCAATCTCATTGCAGCCCTCGGTTTCTCCGTCTTTGGTGTAGGTTGCGAGATTGCCGGCATCACCGTGAGCAAGGTCATCACCAAGTGGTTCACAGGTCATGAGTTGGCATTGGCAATGGGTTTGCAGGTTGCCATGGCACGTTTGGGAACCGCAGCGGCTCTCTTCTTTGCACTTCCCATTGCCAAGTATCTGGGTGGTATCCCCACCTCAATTGGATTCGGTGCAGCCGCTCTCTGTATTGCCTTCATCGCGTTCATTGTATATTGCGCAATGGACAAGAAACTTGATGCAAGTTGCCAGGAAGAAACAGAGAAGAAGGAAGATGCCGAAGACGAGAGTTTCCACATGTCCGACCTCAAGGCCATCTTTACGAATCCAGGTTTCTGGGTAATCTGCATGCTTTGCCTTATGTTCTATGGTGGCGTATTCCCATTCCTGAAGTTTGCCACCAAACTGATGATCGTGAAGTATAACGTTCCCGAGGACTGGGCAGGAATCATTCCTGGTCTGCTCCCCTTCGGTACCATCATCCTTACCCCCATTTTCGGCGGCATCTATGACAAGAAAGGCCATGGTGTAAAGTTGATGCTCCTGGGTTCGCTACTGCTCACTTTGGTGCACGTTCTCTTTGCCTTTCCCATCTTGGGCGTTTGGTGGTTTGCCATCATCAACATGGTGATACTGGGCGTTGCATTCTCTTTGGTTCCCAGTGCCATGTGGCCCAGTGTTCCCAAGATCATCCCCATGAAACTGCTCGGATCGGCATTTGCCATGATCTTCTTCATCCAGAACATCGGTCTTTCACTCATTCCCATGGGTATTGGTGAGATCAACAAGAACAATACCGTAGACGGAGTAACCGACTACACCACCACAATGACCATTTTTGCAGCATTGGGAGCCATCTCAATCCTGCTGTCGCTCATCCTTCTTCGTCTTGACCACACCAAGAACTATGGTCTCGAGAAGAGTAATATCAAGAAATAATGCGAATAGACATCATTACCGTTCTCCCCGAACTCGTTGAGCCTTTTGTCCAGGAAAGCATCCTGGGCCGCGCTCAGAAGAAAGGACTCGTGGAGATACACGTTCATAACTTGCGCGACTACAGCACCAATCGCTGGCGCCGTGTCGACGATTATCCCTTCGGTGGTTTTGCCGGTATGGTGATGCAATGCGAACCCATTGACCGTTGCATCTCTGCCCTCAAGGCCGAACGCGAATATGACGAAATCATCTTCACATCGCCCGATGGTGAGCAGTTTGACCAACCCATGGCCAACGAACTGTCGCTGAAGAAGAACATCATCATCCTCTGCGGTCACTACAAGGGTATCGACTGGCGTGTGCGTGAGCATCTCATCACCAAGGAGGTCAGCATTGGCGACTATGTGCTTACCGGTGGAGAACTGGCAGCAGCCGTGATGACCGATGCCATCGTGCGCATCCTCCCCGGAGCTATTGGCGATGAGCAGTCTGCGCTTTCCGACTCGTTCCAGGACAACCTCCTGGCAGCTCCCGTCTACAGTCGTCCCAAGCAGTATACAGGCGTTGATGGAACCGACTGGGGTTCTGTACCCGAGATCCTGCTCTCCGGTCACGAGGCCAAGATCAAGGAGTGGGAGTTACAGCAGAGTATGGAGCGCACCAAGCGCCTTCGCCCTGACCTTTTGAAATAGACAGAAAAATAAGTCAACCTAGATAAAATTCACATTTCCTATGGCAGACAAGAAACCAATGAACCTCTATGTCATTGCCGGTTGCAACGGAGCCGGCAAGACAACGGCCAGTTTTACTGTGCTACCCGAGATGCTCAACTGTCGTGAGTTCGTCAATGCCGACGAGATTGCTGCAGGTCTTTCACCCTTCAACCCCGAAGGCGTAGCCATTCAGGCAGGCCGTCTGATGATTGACCGTATCATCTACCTGTTGAAGGAGGGTACCACCTTTGCCTTTGAGACAACCCTTTCTACCCGCTCCTATGTCAAGCTCATCCAGCAGGCACAGCGTCGCGGATACTTTGTCACCTTGCTGTTCTTCTCGCTTCCCAGTCCCGAGCAGGCTGTAAAGCGCGTTGCCAAGCGTGTCAGTCAGGGTGGTCACAACATCCCTCTCGATGTCATCTACCGTCGCTATCGTGCCGGTCTGTCTAACCTTTTCAAGCTCTACATGCCTGTAGTTGACTATTGGGCATTCTACGACAACTCTGTTTGTCCCGCCAACAAGATTGCTTGTGGATGGAAGGGCAAGAAGGTTCAGATTGACCTCCCCGATCTCTACGAAGAATACAACAACAAATATAATAAGGAGGATAGGTCATGAACGAGCGCGAGAAAATAGACATGGCACGTCGTATAGACAAAGGCATCCATTTGGCCCA
This sequence comes from Bacteroidaceae bacterium, assembly GCA_045643405.1. GTDB lineage: Bacteria > Bacteroidota > Bacteroidia > Bacteroidales > Bacteroidaceae > Physcousia. The sequence goes on from JAZUKS010000146.1 coordinate 2,915, forward strand.
GACGCGCCTCATTGAGAAAGCCAAGCGCGATAACCTCTCACTTGTTATCTGGCGTAATGGTGCGGTGGTTGAGATACCCGCCGTTGAACTCTGACAAACACCTCCTGTTGAGGAACATCATCACAGCAGAAAGAACAGAGGAATAAGAGTAAGTCACTTACTCCATCGTTCTGTTTTTTCTGTTGTGATATACTATCCTTAACCTCACATAAAACAACTAATCAATCCTACATGAAGAAAAAACTAATCCTGACATTCGTCCTTCTCTGTCTTGCCACATTCACGATGCAGGCTGAGGATGGACATTCGCTCTGGCTCCGTTATCAGGGAGGCCAGCAAGCCAAAGTAAGCACAAACCAGAAGAAGGCATCTCCCACTCTCACCATCGCTCAAAATGAGTTGAAAGAGAACTGGAAGGGCAACGAATCCATCACCCTTGAGTTGGTCAGCCCCTCTACGCCAGCAACCACAGCATCAGCGTTTACCCTTCAGCGTACAGAGACAGGCATCAAGGCTGTTGCATCAACTGACGCAGGTCTGTTGTACGCATCTTATGCCTTGCTGCGTATGCAGGAGACGGGACAGCTCTCACAGCTCACCACAGCCCCCCTTACAGAGACTCCCTCCAACGATATCCGCATCCTCAACCACTGGGATAACCCCAATGGAACCGTAGAGCGTGGCTATGCCGGTTCAAGTCTGTGGAAGTGGGACGAGATAGCTGTCAAGAAAGCAAAGGGCAAGACTGCCAAGAGCAAGAACGATGCCATTACCAAGGTCATTACAGAGTATGCGCGCGCCAATGCCAGCATCGGCATCAACGCCACCGTGCTCAACAATGTCAATGCCAAGCCTCTCATGCTCTCTAGCGACATGATTGGAAAGACGGCTACCATCGCCGATATCCTTCGTCCCTATGGCATCAAGGTATATCTGGCTGTCAATTTCGGTTCGCCCCACGGCATCGGCGACCTCGATACCGCCGACCCTCTCAATCCCGAGGTCATCAAGTGGTGGCAGAAGAAGGTGGCCGAGATATACACCCTCATTCCCGACTTTGGCGGTTTCCTCGTCAAGGCCAACAGCGAGGGCGAACCTGGTCCTATGGACTACAAGCGCAGCCATGTGGATGGTGCCAACATGCTGGCAGACGCTCTTCAGCCCTATGGTGGTATCGTGATGTGGCGTAGTTTCGTATATGCCAGCGATGGTGGCGACCGTGCCAACCAGGCATACACAGAGTTCAAGCGCTTCGACGGACAGTTCCGCGACAATGTCATCATCCAGATCAAGAACGGTCCTATCGACTTCCAGCCTCGTGAACCAGTATCACCTCTCTTCTTCGGATTGCAGAAGACACGCACCATGCCCGAGTTCCAGATTACCCAGGAGTACACGGGACATAGCATCCACACTTGTTTCCTGGCTCTCATGTGGAAGGAGTTCTTCCAGACGCTGAAGGTGGGAAAGGCACCCTCTACCCTGTCGCAGAATGGCACTACCCCACGCCTCCTCTCTGGCGTTGCCAACATCGGCGACGACATCAACTGGTGTGGCAATGACCTTGCCCAGGCCAACTGGTACGCTTTCGGCCGTTTGGCATGGAACGAGAACCTCACCTCCGAGCAGATTGCACGTGAGTTCCTTTGCCAGACCTTTACCAGCGAGCCACGCTTCGTGGAACCTGTTACCGAGCTCCTTCTTCACAGTCGTGAGACGGTGGTCAGCTACATGATGCCTCTGGGTCTGCACCACATCTTTGCCGGTGGTCATCACTACGGTCCCGAACCCTGGTGTGCCCCCAAGGGATGGCGCGAGGACTGGCTTCCCCGCTACTATCACCGTGCTGACAGCGAAGGTCTTGGTTTTGACCGTACCCACAATGGTTCCAAGAACACGGAGCAGTATCCCGAGCCTCTTCGTTCACTCTACGATGACATCAATACCTGTCCCGAGAATCTCCTCTTATGGTTCCACCACGCCAGCTGGGATCACCTCATGAGCAACGGACTCACCCTGTGGCACAACCTCTGTGCCAAGTACGAGGAAGGTGCCAAGGAGGCCGAGACATTCGTCACCACATGGCAGTCCGTTAAGCCCTTCATCGACAGCGAGCGTTACGAGAGCATGTTGTGGCGCCTGCAACGCCAGTCGCGCGACGCATGGTGGTGGCACGATGCCTGCATCCTCTACTTCCAGCAGTTCTCCAAGCAACCCATTCCTTTGTGCATCAGTCCTATGCGCTTCAAGCTCGAGGACCTCATGAAGGTAAAGTTACCCATCGACAACTATCACGCTCCCAAGCCCGAGATGCTACCATAGAACCCCTCTGCCCTCCGGGCATCTCCCCCTGCGCGGGTGATGATTGATGATGGATGATTGATGATGGATGATTGATGATGGATGATTGATGATTGATGGTTGATGATTGATGGTTGATGATTGATGGTTGATGATTGATGGTTTCTGTCATTGTCCCAGTTCCCTCTCCGTTAGGGGAGGGGTAAGCATGAAGGTGATGATTGAAGATTGTGGGTTGTAGACCATACTAAATGATCAAAGCCTATAATAAAACCGCAAATTGGTATTAAGACCAGTTTGCGGTTTTTAATTATCTCAAAAACACCCTGATTCACCCCTCCATAGTTTTTTGACCGTTTTCGTTCGGTTTGGGTAAATAAAACTCTGCGAGACCATGTTTTTGTTGCTTTTTTGCAAAAATATTTGCAAGATTGCACATTTAGCATTACCTTTGTGCAGTTTTAGGATTTATAGTGGTCAAACAGGAGCCACATTAAGGTATTAGTTTTAGGAACAAACAATCAATTTTTATTATGAGTTACAACTTATTGAAAGGTAAGAGAGGTGTTATTTTTGGTGCATTGAATGAGCAGTCTATTGCTTGGAAAGTAGCAGTAAAGGCTGTTGAGGAAGGTGCAACCATCACATTGTCAAATACAGCCATGGCTATCCGTATGGGTCAGGTCAGCGAGTTGGCCAAGCAGCTCAACTGCGAGGTAATCGCCGCAGACGCTACCAGCTACGAGGATATGGAGAACGTATTTGCCCGTTCACAGGAGATTCTCGGTGGTCAGATTGACTTCGTGCTCCACTCTATCGGTATGTCACCCAACGTACGCAAGAAGCGTACCTACGATGATCTGGACTACAAGTTCTTGAGCCAGACCCTCGATATCAGCGCCGTATCATTCCACAAGATGATTCAGGCAGCCAAGAAGCAGAATGCCATTGCCGAGTACGGTAGCATCGTAGCCTTGACCTACATGGCAGCACAGCGCACCATGTTCGGTTACAACGATATGGCCGATGCCAAGGCACTTCTCGAGTCTATCGCCCGCAGTTTCGGTTACATCTATGGTCGTGAGCATCACGTTCGCGTAAACACCATTTCACAGTCTCCCACCATGACAACCGCAGGAAGTGGTGTTAAGGGCATCGACCGCTTGTTCGACTTTGCCAACCGTATGTCTCCCCTTGGCAATGCAACCGCCGACGAGTGTGCAGACTACTGTATGGTGATGTTCTCAGACCTCACCCGCAAGGTTACCATGCAGAACCTCTTCCACGATGGTGGCTTCAGCAGCATGGGTATGAGTCTTCGTGCTATGGCTACCTACGAGAAGGGTCTCGAGGAGTACATGGACGAGAACGGTAACATCATCTACGGATAATCCAAGAAGACTGAAGACAGGAGTTAGAAGTCAAGAAGACTGAAGACTGAAGTCAGAAATTCAAAACTTTTAGGACACATAAGTCCCTAACCCCTGAAAACGATAAACCCTGGGAATTGGCATTTTTGCCACTTCCCGCGGTTTGCTTTTCCTACTCTGTTTCCTTTACTTGAACGCACTTTTTAAGACGTTCAAAAGTCGACGCAGAGACGCAAAGATTACCTTTGACGATTACACTAACCTATTAAAACTTTGCGTCTTGGCGTACTAATATATAATTGACAGATTGACAATCGTTGTTCGCTGACTGTTGTCCACCTATTCAGGCTTCATGGTTACCACTACGCGCTGTTGAGCCTTGAGCAACTTCTTGGCAAAATTCATCACATCCTTTGAAGTAATGGAATTGAGGATTTTGTCATAATCGGTGACATCATCCAATCCCCAGTCATTGAGCAACACGATAGCATCTTCCCACAATGCATTGTTGTCTAAATCACCACGGAAAGTCTTTGCCTCATACTCCTTGAAGTTACGTAGTTCCGAATCGGTGATACCGCTCTTGGCGATGTTATCCATCTCGGCCAGCATCAGGGACAGCGCTTCATCCTCCTGTCCAGGTGTCAGGGGACACTTGGCAGCCACGATGCAACAGTCGTCCACACCGACGTCATAGTTCGACGTTGCTCCTACGGCATACACCATCTGCTTCTGCTCACGGAGCACGGTCGTATAACGCTCTAGCAAGGCCGATGACAAAGCCTTGCCAAGCAACTCCTCCTTTATGCCATAAGGCTGATTGATAAACCAGTAAATGGCAATCCACGACACGGGCGTCTGCATCGACTCCTTGAAGTGCAGCTCAACCATATTCTTGGGACGTTGCAGGAACAATGTTGACGGTTTCTTACGCTCCGACTTGCCGGGAAGAGGAGCAATGTATTGCTCAACGTATGCACGCAACGTGTCCGCGTCGAAGCAACCCGTTACATAGATGTCGTAATTACCCACATTGCTGAAACGCTCTTTATAGAGGCGCAGATATTGCTCATAGTTGAGCGATTTCAGGTCTTCTCTCGCCAACATGGGCAGGTGAGGGTTGATGCGGTTGCTCACGCTGTCATCAAAGACGTGCATGGGGTCCGTAGCCGCCTGCTGCATGAAGTCATCGAGATTCTCTATGGCACGCTGGAAGGTATGCTCCACGTTATCGCGTTCCTTGAAGCGCACGTGTATCATTTCAAACATGGTACGCAGTTCACCAGGCACACACTCGCCATTTATTTCATTGACCAGGCGTCCCGACTCACTTCTCATGCCGAGAATCTTTCCAGCGAGCATCTTCTCAACCTGCTCGCTCGTGAAGTTTCCGATACCCAGCGAATTGACGTAGTCAAAGAACGCAACCCTATCACCATCAGTTGTTTGAATCTGACGTGCAAACACCTTATCCTCACCCGTGAAGGAATTAAGACCGCCAAAACCGCGGACGCATATCGACACATGGTTATCAAGGAATCGTGTAGGTCTGTAGTACACATTGCAACCGTTCGACAGTTTCCATTTGCGGTACCCGAAGTGAGCAGCCTCCTCGCCCACCACCTTGACAGGCGTAGGCAGTTCTGCGATGAACGGCATGTCGGCTTCGTCTACATAAGGTTCAACCTCCGCCGTATAACCTTCGTTGACGGCTTGTTCCAGTACATCAAGACTTGAAGGCATACGTCCCTCCTCGTCCGGATACAGACCAAAGCACACAAAGTTGCGTCCGATGCCGTGAGCCATCTGATTGAAGACATTATTGAAATCGGCAACTTCCAGATCATTCAGATTGCTCCTGACGATTCCCAGGTACGTTTCTTGCGTTGCGAGCGGATTGTTGTACACAAAATGCTCCGTACACTGGTTAACGTAATACTCGTTCGGCATATTGTTGGACACATAATTCGACATCACAGAAAGCTCCTCGCCCACGGCGCGGTTGATCTCTGAAAATGTGAAACCATGCGTACGAATCTGATTGATGGCCTTGGCAAGCAGTCTGTATGCCTCTGCATCGCGCGAAGGTTCACAGGTGCCCTTCACCGAAAGCGATGCGCAGGTATGCGCTCCCTGGTAATCCTCGTATTTGGCAGAAACTTGCTTCAAAGGGGTTCCGGGCATGGCACAGAGGTCATGCAGACGTGAGTTCAGCGCCAGGCACACCACATTCGTCAAAAAGCGGTCCATGACATAGTCCACGCTATTGCGTGCGTCAAAATCGAAGATGAGGTTTTTGAAATAGAAATAGAAGTTGGCAAACTTGATATCCTTGTCACGAATCGTCACATAGATGGGTTCCTCATTGTCGGGCACGATATACTCGCAGCGCTCCACCTCATTCTTGGGATTGGTCTTCTTGCCAAACTGCTTCTTGATCTGCTCCTCCACATGAGCGGCGTCAACGTCGCCCACTACGATGACGGCTTCCAGATTGGGACGGTACCAGGTATGGTAGTATGCCTCCAATTCCTTCGGTTCGAAGTTATTGACCACATCCATCTTTCCAAGCGGACTGCGGTAGGCATAGCGCGAACCGCTCATCAGGATGGGGTCCAGTTCATCACCCAGTCGGATGGAAACATCCGAACGCATACGCCACTCCTCGTTGATGACGCCACGCTCCTTCTTGATAGCCTCGGGGGTGAAGACAAGGTCACCGCCGAAATCAGAGAGGATCAACAAGCACGAGTCAACGGTAGAGGTACGGTGTACGGGCACCTGCTTCAGTTCGTACGTAGTACGGTCGGTATAGGTATGCGCGTTGAGGTTTTCGCCAAACTTCACACCCACGCTCTCCATATAGTTGATGATACCCTTATCCTTGAAATGCTTGGAACCATCAAAGCCAACATGTTCCAGGAAGTGTGCCAGACCGCTTTGGCTATCCTCTTCGTGCAGACTACCTGCCTTGACAACCAACTGAAAATCGGCCCTTCCCACTTCACGTTTTGTACTTCTGATGTAGTACTTCAACCCATTCTCCAACTGACCCGTAACATAAAACGAGTCTACCTCCAGTCCCTGAGCGGCTCCTCCAACCGAGACAATCAAGGCTGCTAACAATGATTTTAATCGTGAAAAATTCATTTTTTAATCTATCTTCATTCTTCAAATTCTATCAACAATCATAAGGCACCCTCACGTGCCACCCCTCCCCTGACGGGAAGGGAACTGGGACAATGACGCCATCCATCATCAACCATCAATCATCAACCATCAATCATCAACCATCAATCATCAACCATCAATCATCAACCATCAATCATCAACCATCAATCATCAACCATCAATCATCAACCATCAATCATCAACCATCAATC
>JAZUKS010000147.1:0-27961 GCA_045643405.1 Bacteroidaceae bacterium
TGATTGGCAACGGTTATAGCGTGAAGAATGCACAGATTGAGATGGAGATGGTTGCCGAAGGTTTCTTCGACACCCAGTGTATGAAGGACATCAACCAGCACCTTCATGTCAACATGCCCATCCTTGATGCCGTATACAACATATTGTACAAGCGCATTGCACCGACCATCGAGATCAAACTGCTCAGTAACGCATTCAGGTAAAAAGGAAGTCATCACATCCTTCGTCCCCATTCCGAACATTGTACAAAGGCAAAGGAAGATATGTGTACATACACTTTGATTTCATACGTAGGTGTTCGGGTAACACAGAAAAAGAAAACTAAAACAAAATATTAATTATGATTACATTAGACATCACCAAGGCCACCCAGTTTGTGGGTGCAGAGAAAGTCAAGGCCTTTGAGGCCGAAGTAGCAGGCGCAAAGCAGGCATTGGAGGACGGTTCACGTCCCGGCAATGACTTCTTGGGTTGGATGCACCTTCCCACCAGCATTACTCCTGAGTTCTTGGCAGAGATTCAGGCATGTGCAGACGTGCTTCGTGCAAACTGCGATACCGTTATCGTAGCAGGTATCGGTGGCAGTTACCTGGGTGCTCGTGCCGTTATCGAGGCATTGGGCAACAGTTTCTCTTGGCTTACCAATAAGGGCGAGAATCCCAATATCCTCTTCGCAGGTAACAACATCGGCGAGGACTATCTCTACGAACTTACCGAGTACCTCAGGGACAAGAACTTCGGTGTTATCAACATCTCCAAGAGTGGTACCACCACCGAGACTGCCCTCGCTTTCCGTCTGCTCAAGAAGCAGTGCGAAGAGCAGCGTGGCAAGGATATGGCAAAGAAAGTAATCGTTGCTGTTACCGACGCCAAGAAGGGTGCTGCCCGCACTACCGCTGACAAGGAGGGTTACACCTCATTCATCATCCCCGACAACGTAGGTGGCCGTTTCAGCGTGCTCACTCCCGTAGGTCTGCTCCCCATTGCTGCTGCCGGTTTCAACATTGCCGAGTTGGTTCGTGGTGCACAGGACATGGAGAAGGCAACCGCTCCCAGCGTTTCATTTGCCGACGATATCACCGCTCAGTACGCAGCCGTTCGTAACGCTCTTTACAACGATGGCAAGAAGGTTGAGATTCTCTGCAACTACCAGCCCAAGCTCCACTTCATGAACGAGTGGTGGAAGCAGCTTTATGGCGAGAGCGAGGGTAAGGACGGCAAGGGCATCTTCCCCGCAGCAGTTGACCTCACTACCGACCTTCACTCTATGGGTCAGTGGATCCAAGATGGTGAGCGTACCATCTTCGAGACCGTTATCAGCGTTGAAACTCCCGAGCACACCTTGCTTTTCCCCTCAGACGAGGAGAACCTCGATGGTTTGAACTTCCTCGCTGGCAAGCGCGTTGACGAAGTAAACAAGATGGCAGAGTTGGGTACCCAGTTGGCACATGTAGACGGTGGTGTTCCCAATATCCGTCTCGTTATGCCTCGCCTCAACGAGTACTACCTCGGTCAGGTTATCTACTTCTTCGAGAAGGCTTGTGGTATCAGCGGTTATCTGCTGAATGTCAACCCCTTCAACCAGCCCGGCGTAGAGGCATACAAGAAGAACATGTTTGCTCTCCTTGGCAAGCCCGGCTATGAGGCCGAGACCGAAGCTATCAAGGCACGCTTGTAATAAACCACAACGCATAAGACATAATTCACAATCGGGAAACAATGGTTTCCTGGTTGTGAATTGTGCATTTTATGCATTGATACCCTATATTGTAAGTAAATGATCTGATCGAGTCGCTTACATTGTCATTATAAAAATAATTTTGATCACTTACTTAATAATGAATTATACATCCAAAAAAGCTTTCCTCTTCGACATGGATGGCGTGCTATTCGACAGTATGCCCAACCATGCCACAGCGTGGACACGTGCTGTTCAGCAGTACGGTCTCACACTCTCCCGTAAGGAGGTATTCCTCAACGAAGGCAGAACGGGAGCAGGCACCATCAACGCCCTCACCCAACGTGCCTGGGGACGTGATGCTACCGAGGAGGAAATCGAATCAATCTACCGCACAAAAAGCGAAATCTTCAACTCATGTCCCATCGCGCCTCCTATGCCCGGAGCCGCAGAAGTATTGGGCAAGGTACAGAAAACAGGCATACTGCCCCTTATTGTAACGGGCAGTGGACAAGTATCGCTTCTTGATCGTCTTAACAAGCACTATCCTGGTGTATTCAAAAAGGAGCTGATGGTAACGGCTTTCGACGTCAAAATGGGGAAGCCTTATCCCGAACCCTACCTCATGGGACTTGTCAAGGCGGGTGCCGTTATCAATCCTGACGGTTCGCCACTCAGTCCTGAACACGCAATCGTTGTAGAAAACGCACCCCTTGGCGTGCAGGCTGCAAAGGCGGCTGGCATTTATACCATTGCCGTCAACACAGGCGAACTCACCGACCAAGATCTCCTTGATGCCGGAGCAGACATCGTCTTCCCCAGCATGCAAGCACTGGCAGATGCATTATAAAGTTGCATTACAGACATCCTCCTGCTCCCTTCTATAAGGAGTGGGAGGTTTTTCTATATGAGGTTTTTCTAAAAGGCAGGTATCTGAAAGAAGGAAAGAGAAGAGAAGAGAAGAAAAGAGAAGAAAATAAAAAAAGGGGTTTCGCACATCCGAAAACTCTATGTTCCACAGATCCCATATAAAGAAGGTACGCTGTCCTTTACTGCTGGGGTTTACCTGGCAGAGGACCTCCTTCCTTGAAACGGTCTATTTCGTTCTCCTCAAAAAACTCATGCTGTTCAATATTCGTCGAACCATTATTGCCTACGGTCAAGGCAAACTGTACAAACATATCGTCCGATGAACCTACGCCAATGCATGCAATGAAACGCAGACCGTTAGGTGTAACCTGGTCAAAGGCAATGTTCATCAGTACATACTGCTTGAAGTCTTCCTCATTGACACCTATCTTGAATGCAGACTTGGTGTATCGCTTTGAGTGAATCTGTACTCCGTCACAGTTTACGATCAAGGTAATGGCATTATCAGCCGTGCGGTAACCCTCGTCATCCAGGACAATGGGCGCCGACTTGTCAACTTCCCTCTTTATGCTGTACGCATATTGATGCCCGCCGTATTTCGCGCTGCCCCTGCACGACGTCTCTTCAAAGCGTATCACTTCCTTTTTTGCATCGCGTTCCTGCACCGACATGTCTTTCTCCTTCTGCTCCAGCGAACGTTCATCCACCTGTGGCTTTTCTTTGCAAGAACTGATGAGCATTATTGCCAATGCGGGCAATATTGCCCAACTCACCATGCGTACATATCTTGATAGTATCATCTATATCTGTTTAACGTTTTCAATGCATCAATGCGTCCGGCACTTCTGCAGTTTATTCTTTACAAAGTTACTTCATTTTTGTCTATCACGCAAATATTCCCTTTCATTTCTACCTTTTTCACACGCATCTCAAGCATTTTCACTTGCTGTCCCGTCCATTTGGCATTTTTTTCGTATCTTTGCGTATAACATTGCCTCGTAACAGGGGCGCATCCAGACTCCTCACTATAGGAGATTCTCGGACTACTTCTAAACCTTGAATATCAACAAACATTCATATGAAAGTAAAAAAAATCATACTGGCCATCATCTCAACTGCCACGTTCCTCTCCGCCACCCCCACATTGGGTCAATCCATCTCTCCCAAACGTGAATTCCGTGGTGCCTGGATACAATGCGTCAATGGGCAGTTCACAAATCTTGGACGCGACAAGATGCAAGCCACCCTGACATACCAACTTGACGAACTCCAGAAAACGGGTATCAATGCCATCCTCTTCCAGGTGCGCCCCGAGGCAGATGCGCTCTACCAGACAAACCTCGAACCCTGGAGCCGTTTCCTTACCGGTCAGCAGGGACGTGCCCCCGAACCCTATTGGGACCCTCTTGCATGGATGGTTGAGCAATGTCACAGTCGTGGCATGGAGATACACGCATGGATCAATCCCTATCGTGCCAAGACAAAAGGTACGACAGCCCTTGCCAGCAACCATCCCTACATTCAACATCCTGAAAGGTTCTTTGAGTATGACGGACAGTTGATTTTCGACCCTGCCATTCCAGAAAACCGTGCCTACATCTGTCATGTAGCATGCGATATTATCCGTCGCTATGATGTTGACGGCATGCATATCGACGACTATTTCTACCCCTACCCCTCCAACGGAATACCCATCCCCGATGATGCCTCCTATGCCCGCTTCGGACAAGGACGCGACCGTGGCGATTGGCGCAGAGCCAACGTCAATGCCTTTATTCACGACATGCACGATTCCATTCGTGCTGTCAAGCCTTGGGTAAAGTTTGGTGTATCTCCATTCGGCATCTATCGTAATCAGAAGTCCGACCCCAATGGTTCCGCCACCAATGGTCTGCAGAACTATGATGACCTCTATGCTGATGTACTCGAGTGGATTCGCCAGGGATGGGTAGACTACAACATCCCACAAATCTACTGGGAAATAGGAAACAAAGCAGCCGATTACGACACCCTTATACGCTGGTGGAGTGCCCATGCTTCAGGACGCCCCCTGTACATCGGACAGGATATTGAGCGTACCGTCAAGTATCCGGACACCACCAATCCGCAAACCCATCAGGTGTACCAGAAGTACAACCTTCAGCGAGCACTCCCTGGCATTCAAGGTTCTTGTCAATGGTATGCCAAGGCATGTGTTGACAATCTACAGAACTATACCACCGTGCTCCGTCAACAGTACCATCGATTCCCAGCCCTTCAGCCAACGGCACCTTGGATTGACAACATTGCACCCGGCAAGGTAAGAAAGGTAAAGCCACTTCGTGTCAACAACGAATACGTTCTGTTCTGGACGGCTCCGAAGGCAAAGACCGAGATGGACCGCGCCATCCAGTATGTAGTCTATCGTTTTGCTCCGGGCGAGCGCATCGACACAGATGATCCTTCTCATATCGTGGCCATTACCCGCGAGCCCATGCTTCGCCTGCCCGTCATGGATGGCAAGCAGAAGTTTACTTTTGTCGTAACTGCTCTCGACCACCTTCAGAACGAGTCCAAACCTGTCAAGAAGAGTATCAAACTTTAGGCACTCACCCATCCACCATCTTCAAATATGAACCACAACAATCAACATACAAACGCCACCAGTCCACTCACATCCAATTCTGCTTCGGATGCAGGGGGAACCATCCTCATTCAGGGTGCTCGTGTCAACAACCTCAAGAACGTATCGCTTGACATCCCCCGTGGCAAACTCGTAGTCATAACGGGTGTCAGCGGAAGTGGCAAGTCGAGTCTTGCTTTCGACACCCTATATGCCGAAGGCCAGCGCCGTTACGTTGAGAGCCTCAGTTCATACGCACGTATGTTCCTGGGACGTATGAGCAAACCCGAGTGCGACTTCATCAAGGGAATTCCTCCCGCAATTGCTATCGAGCAAAAGGTCACCAGCCGCAACCCTCGCAGTACAGTGGGCACTTCTACCGAAATCTACGAATACCTGCGTCTGCTCTTTGCCCGTATTGGTCGCACCTATTCCCCCATCAGTGGTACAGAGGTTAAGAAGCACAGTACCGAGGATGTCATTCAGTGTATGCTCTCTCATCCCGAAGGAGAGCGCTTCATGCTCCTGTGCCGTCCCAAGATGAGTCTCGAGATGCTCCTCCAGAATGGATTCACCCGCATCTATGTACCTGAAAGCACCGGAAATGACGGTACTGGTACCGTCATGCTCATCGAGGACTACCTGCAAGCGCAAGCATCCTCAGAGACAGCATCCACTCCCCTCCTTGTCGTCGACCGTCTCAAGTCCTCTTCTGACAAGGACACCATATCGCGCCTCACGGATAGTTCCGAGACAGCCTTCTACGAAGGCGGAGGAGAAATGATGCTTCATTGGTTGTCCGATGACCACGAGGATGTTTTCTCTACTCGTTTTGAAGCAGACGGCATGACCTTCGAAGAACCAACCGATAACCTTTTCGCCTTCAACTCACCCATAGGTGCTTGTCCCGAGTGCGAGGGATTCGGCCGTATCGTAGGCATCGACGAGCAACTGGTCATCCCCAACTCTGCCCTTAGTGTTTATCAGGGTGCCGTTGTCTGCTGGCGAGGTGAAAAGATGAGTGAATGGAAGAACTGGTTTATCCAGTTCAATGCCGAACGAGGTTTTCCTATCCACAAACCATACTTCGAACTCACGCAGTCCGAGAAAGACTGGCTCTGGCATGGCGTACCCAGTTCCCCATCAGGCGCACCTGCATCCGCAGAGTCCAATACTTCTGATAACGGCAAACTGACCGCGCCTTGGCCTCTCACTCCCGAGGAGCGTGAGTGGGGCCTCATCAGCATTGACGCTTTCTTTGATTTCCTCCGCCAGGGACAGTATAAAATCCAGAACCGTGTCATGCTGGCCCGTTACCGTGGCAAGACAACCTGCCCCAAGTGTCACGGCACCCGTCTGCGTCCAGAAGCCAACTACGTCCGTGTAGCAGGGCACACCATCACCGAGTTGGTCGAGATTCCCATCAGCAAACTCCTCCCCCTCTTCAACGAGATAGAGTCGCAACTCACCGAGCACGAACGTCAGATTGCATCACGCATCCTTATCGAAATCAAGAACCGACTGCAGTTCATGCTCGACGTTGGTCTGGGTTACCTTACCCTCAACCGTCTCAGCAACTCCCTCTCGGGTGGTGAAAGTCAGCGCATCAACCTGGCTACGTCTTTGGGAAGCAGTCTTGTGGGAAGTCTTTACATACTTGACGAACCCAGCATCGGTCTTCACTCTCGTGACACCGACCGCCTCATCAAGGTCCTCAAGCAACTACGCGACCTGGGTAACACCGTCGTTGTCGTAGAGCATGATGAAGAAATCATGCGTGCAGCCGACTGGATCATCGATATTGGTCCCAATGCCGGTCGTCTGGGCGGTGAAGTGGTTTGGCAGGGTGTCCCCCCATGCGAGGAGAACAAGAAAGAAAACGCCACCTCTGCAACGGAGGTAACGTCACATACACTCTCCTTCCTATCCGGTCTCGACACCATACCCGTACCCTCCTCACGACGTCCCTGGAACCAAAGCATTTGGATTAAGGGAGCACGTGCCAACAACCTCAAAGGCATTGACGTTCAGATTCCCCTCAACGTCATGACAGTTGTCACGGGTGTCAGCGGAAGCGGAAAATCCAGTCTTGTACGAGACATCTTCCACAACGCCATGAAGCGTCACCTTGACGAAGCAGCCGACCGTCCCGGAGAGTTCCTTGCCCTTGAGGGTGACATGACCAGCGTGCATGGCATCGAATTCATCGACCAGAACCCCATCGGCAAGTCCTCACGTTCCAATCCCGTCACCTATGTCAAGGCATGGGATGAGATACGAAAACTATTTGCAGCCCAACCGCTTTCCCAGCAAATGGGTTACACCTCGGGATTCTTCTCGTTCAACACCGAAGGCGGTCGATGCGAAGAGTGTAAGGGCAATGGTACCATCACCGTCGAGATGCAGTTCATGGCAGACCTCGTGCTGGAATGCCCCAGTTGCCATGGCAACCGTTTCAAGAGTGACCTCCTCGAAGTGCGGTTTGAAGGCATGAATGTCAACGACATCCTCAACATGACCATCAACCAAGCCATAGAGTTCTTCACGGAACACAAGCAGAAGAAGATACTTGCTCGCCTCAAGCCCCTTCAGGACGTAGGTCTCGGATACGTGAAATTGGGTCAAACCAGCGATACGCTTTCGGGTGGTGAAAACCAACGTGTGAAACTCGCCTATTACCTGGGCATGGAGAAGCACGAACCCACAATCTTCATCTTTGACGAACCCACCACGGGTCTTCACTTCCACGACATCAAGAAACTCCTTGATGCCTTTGACGCTCTCATCAAGCGTGGTCACACACTACTCATCATCGAGCACAACATGGAGATCGTCAAGTGCGCCGACCATGTTATAGACCTCGGTCCCGAAGGCGGTGACCAAGGCGGAAACCTGGTCTGCTGTGGCACACCCGAGGACATTGTGAAACATCCCACAAGTTACACCGGCCGTTTCCTCAAGGACAAGATTCAGTAGTAAGCACATAACGAATCATCAAATACAGCAGGGGCTCGCAGTTCACAACTACGAGCCCCTTTATTGTTGTCATACAAATAGGATGCTTACTTCTCCTTGATAACAAAAACCGAGAGGGCACCACACAGAAGAAGCACGCCTGCAATGATCAGCATCATCGGTTCGTTGGGAGCCCCATTGCTACCCAAAGGAAGGAGGTGCATGATAAGTCCACCCATCACGGCTGCCACAATCTGTGGCAGACAGATGGTACTGTTGAAGAGACCCAGATAGGTTCCCATGTGACCACGTCCCGCCAAGGCATTGGTAAGCAGAGTAAAGGGTAATGCCAACATGGCTGCCCAAGCACAGCCGATGAGGATAAATGGAATGAACATCAGATACGGGTCTGTAATGAAGTTGGTAAGAATGAATCCTACACCACCCAACACCAGACTGAGTGAATAGGCAAACTTACGACTCTTCTTGCCGATGAAAGGAATGGCAATGGCCCACAGCACACTGCCCATAGCCTGCACACCATACAAGATGCCTACCCAGTTGCCGGCATTCTGATAGGCAGTGCTGGAAGTATCGAGCAGACCGTCCTTGACAGGCGTGTCGAAGACAAGCGTGGCTATCGTTCCATTGGTGTAACTCCACATGAAAAGGAAGGCTGCCCAACAGAAGAACTGTACCAAACCCACCGTCCAGAAAGCAGAAGGAGCCTTCTTCAGAAGACTGAGCATACTGACCTTCTCGTCCTCCTGAGACGCATTCTCCGTGCCGTTGTACTTGGCATATTCCTCAGGATTCCATTCCTTCACCTTACAGGTAGTGTACAGCACGCAAAGAATGAGGATGGCACTACCGGCATAGAAACTATAAATGACACTATCAGGTATGACGCCATCGGGGGCAATGTTCTGAATGCCCAGATAGGTAAAGACGTATGGGAAGATGAAACCTACAACGCTACCAGCATTGCAAAGGAAGGACTGGATGCTGTAAGCCTTGGTCTTCTGCTCCTCGTTGACCATATCGCCCACCAGCATCTTGAAAGGTTGCATGGCCATATTGATACTGGTGTCGAGCATCATCAATGAGAATAGACCGAAAAGCATGGCGCCAGAGAATCCCCACAACACAATCTCCGTGGTGATTCCCAACGAACCGGCATTGGGCAACAGGCACATAATGGCAATGGCCACCAAAGCACCCACAAACAGGTAGGGAATGCGTCGTCCGAAACGTGTCCATGTACGGTCGCTGTACTTACCCACAAGAGGCTGTACAATCATACCCATCAGGGGTGGCAGAATCCAGAAGAAACTCAGGGAGTGAGGGTCTGCACCCAAGGTGGCAAAGATACGACTGATGTTTGCACTCTGCAAGGCGTATGCTATCTGTACGCCAAAGAAACCGAAACTGAGGTTCCAGAGTTGCCAAAAGGATAGATTAGGCTTTAATGAGTTCATAATTCACAATTCATTCAAGTTCTGCAAGTCTATGCTTGCTTGTTTTATGGTAATAGCGTAAGTTTAAAAATCAGGGAAGGGGCAAGACAAGACTCTCACGAGGAGCCAGTTTCAATGTGCCCTGCAGACTGACAGACTTGCCCGTGGTCACATCCTTTGCACTGGTTCTTGCACCGATAATCTCAGCATAGCGAGACAAGGGCAAGGCTACCTCCTTGGTTGTACCGTTGAGGATGACAAGCACCGTCTCGTTGCCCTGCTGACGGGCAAACACATAACATCCCTGCTGGGGACAGAAGTGAGTCATGCTTCCTTCCGTAACGGCTTTGCTGGTTTGACGCCAATGCAACAAACGACTTTCCCACGCAAACATCTCTTGCTCCTCCGAAGTACGGCCTTCGCGTGTGAAACAGTTACGTGCATCGCCGGGCCATCCGCCAGGGAAATCCTTGCGCACATTACCGTCGGTGACCTCCTTGGTACCGTTCATCAGGATCTCGGTTCCATAGTATAACTGAGGAATGCGACGTGTAGTGAGCAACAGGGTAAGTGCCTGCTTGAGCATCGCCACATCCTTGCCATTCTTGAGGAAACGGTCGGTATCATGATTCTCGATGAAGGTCATCACATGTGTAGGATCAGGATAGAGATAGTCATAGACAAAAGAGTTATAGATGCGGTTGAGTCCGTTCCACCACTCATCGGTCTCTTCAGTAGATGCTGATGAAAGACGGTCAAAGAAGGCAAAGTCCATTACCGTGGGCAGGTTACTCTCTATCTCAGCATTGGGCGAACCCTTCTGCCAAGAGGCCGTGTAGGCAGGTTCCGTCACCCAGGTCTCTCCCACCACATTGAAGTTGGGATATTCATCGGTCAGTTCCTTCATCCAGTCTGCCATAGCCTGACGGTCGGCATAGGGGTAGGTATCCATTCGGATGCCGTCAATGCCTGCCGTCTCAATCCACCATTTGCTGTTCTGCACCAGATAACGCATCACATGGCGGTTTTTCTGGTTGAGGTCGGGCATCGTAGGCACGAACCATCCGTGAACCGTTTCCTTCTTGTCCACTTCCGAAGCATAGGGGTCGACAATAGGCGTCAACTTATAACTGGTCTGCAGATAACGGTCTTCCTTGCCGGGCGTGAGCCATTCGGGTTCGTTAAACCAGTCCTTTGAGGGCATATCCTTTACCCAGGGATGCTCAAAACCGGTATGATTGAATATCATATCCATCACGAACTTCAGACCATGCTGATGGCATTCGTCAATGAGTCTCTTGTACTCTTCGTTGGTTCCGAAACGAGGATCTACACGATAGTAATTTGTCGTAGCATAACCATGGTAGGTACTCTGCTTGTCACGGTCGGGCGAAGCGTTCTCCAGCACGGGAGTCACCCATAGTGCCGTCACGCCCAACTCATTGAAGTAATCGAGGTGCTGACGAATGCCCTCAAGGTTTCCGCCATGACGGAGTGAAGGCTCTGAACGGTCAACAGTGAAAGAACCGAGTTCTCCGTTGGCACTTGTCGACGACGATGCCTTTCCACCCTTATTGCCCGCACTCTTTGCTCCTCCTTTAGTAACAGGGGACTCGCCCATCGCAAATCGGTCGGGCATCAGCATATAGAGCACGTCGTGAGCATCAAAACTATGACGGTCAAGCGGATTCTTCTCGCGTGCCTTCAGTTCATAGTCAACCTTCTGTACCTTCTTGCCTTGCGTAAAGGTGAGTTGCACCTTGCCCGGCATGGCACTCAACTGCACATCCAGATACACGAGCAGGTAGTTGGGCGACTCAAGAGGCACCACTTCCTTGATGATGACTCCGTCATAGTCGGCAATATCCACCTTGGCATCACGAATGCCCTGGCCATACACCATCAACTGCAACTCTGTCTGCTTCATACCCGTGTACCAGAATTCGGGTTCGATATGAAGAGGACTGACCTTCGTAGCCTGCAGTCCCAAGGCAGAAAGCAATATACTTAATATCGTCATTATCTTTTTCATCATATTCACAAGTTTACGATGCAGACGCCTGTGCGTCACACCCCGTTCTTTTCACTTTCTACTTTCCGTCGTCTATTTACATGGCACGAAGCGAGATGGCATATCCGCCACCAGGAGCCGCCGTCAGTTTCAGTTTTGTCTTGCTGGTCACCACTTGCTTCTTGATGGTATAGTGCATCGTGGTGACGTCATCGTCATAATGAGCATCAGGAGCATCAGCATAGATGGTTGCCTCATACTTCTTGCCGGGTTCGAGGAAGTCGAGAGCCAGTACGCTCTTGTGGCCATTCTCGTCGCACTTGCAACCGACGAACCAATCCTGCGTGCCCTTTGCTCTGCGGGCAATGGTGATATAATCGCCTACTTCTGCCTCGAGATAGCGACTCTCATCCCAGTCTACGGCAACATCCTTGATGAACTGGAAGGCATCGCTGAAATGCTCATAGTTCTGGGGCAGGTCAGCCGCCATCTGCAAGGGACTGTACATGGTGACATAGAGTGCCAACTGACCCACCAAGGTGGTGTTTACACGACCATTGCACTTGTCTGTCCAGTCGTGAGGACGTGTGTAGAGAATGCCTGGAGTATAGTCCATAGGACCGCCCTGCAAACGTGTGAAGGGAAGGATAAGCGTATGGTCGGGATTGTTGCCACCGAACGCCTCATACTCCGTACCCTTTGCACTCTCGTTACCGATAAGGTTGGGATAGGTTCTGCAAAGACCGGTGGGACGGACCGCCTCGTGTCCGTTGACCATGATGTGGTGCTTGGCTGCCTGCTTCACGGCATAGAGGTAATGGTTGACCAGCCACTGACCGTAGTGATGCTCACCACGAGGCACGATGTCACCCACATAACCACTCTTCACGCTATTGTATCCATATTTGTTCATAAGAGAATATGCCTCCTCCATATGACGTTCGTAATTGCGCACGCTACTGCTCGTCTCGTGGTGCATCATCAGGCGAACACCCTTGCTGTGGGCATAATCGTTGAGTGCCTTGATGTCGAAGTCGGGATAAGGAGTCACAAAGTCGAATACGTCATCCTTCTGATGACCGAACCAGTCCTCCCAACCTTCGTTCCATCCCTCAACCAGCACCTGGTCAAATCCATGCTGGGCTGCAAAGTCGATGTAACGGCGAACCGTGTCATTGCAAGCCGCATGGGTTCCGTTGGGACGGCACTTAGCATATTCGGTCTCACCCAGACGCACGCTGGGCAGGTCATTGGTATAACTCCAGGTGCTCTTGCCACTGATCATCTCCCACCATACGCCAATGTACTTGACGGGCTTGATCCACGACACGTCATCGTAGGCACACGGTTCGTTGAGGTTCAGGGTGAGTCGGCTTGCCAGCACCTTACGGGCATCATCGCACACCTGAACCGTACGCCACGGGCTCTTGCAAGGAGCCTGCAGGCAACCCTTGTTGCCCTCTGCATCGGGCGTGAGCCATGAGGTGAAGGTACCCGTCTTGTCATCATATTCCAGATGCATACAAGCATAATCCACAAGAGCTGCCTCGTGGATGTTGATGTACATACCGTCGTCGGTCTTCATCTGCAAAGAGGTCTGCACGCCGGTATTCGAGAAGGTCTCCCAACTTGAGTTGTCCTTATGTGCCTCGATGACCGCAGGCATCTTCTTGCCAATCTCACTCAGGCGACTGGTTGTCCAAGTGTACTCCTGGGTATCATAATCGCCGGGAATCCACCATGCCATGTGGTCGCCTGCCATGGCAAACTGCGTCTTCTCCTCCTTGATGGTGAAGTACACGAGGTTTTGCTGACGAGGGAACTCGTAGCGGAATCCAAGACCGTCATTATACAAACGGAAACGCAGAATGAGGGTGCGGTCGGTAGCCGTTTGCGACAGCGTGACAGCCAACTCATTGTAGTTGTTGCGGATGCTCGACTCCTCACCCCACACGGGATGCCAAGTCTCGTCGAATGAGGTGCAGGTCACGTTGGTCTGCTTGAAACCGCCCATCAGGTCCTCGCCACCCTTGCTGAGTTGCAATCCCATCGTGCTGGGCTTCACAATCGCCTTACCTTTATAGTCCAACTGATAAGTGGGCACACCACCCTTTACGTCAAAGGTCAACTTCATGTTGCCGTCGGGACTGTTCAACTGCTCCTCTGCCTGCATTGCAGAGAAAGAGGATAACAGGGCAAATGCAAATAATATACGTTTCATATATAAATGTTCTTATAGTTTCACAAGTTATACTTTCCTATTCCACCATCACAATCACGGCACTTTGCGCGGGCACCTTCAGCACGTCCTTCTTGACCGTGGCCTTACCGTCGCTCTGAAGCACTACATGCCAGTTGCCTCCTGCCTGTGCGGGCAGGTTCAGACTGATGGCCTTTCGGTTGCTGTTGAACACGAAGACGTACTCACGTCCTCGGAAGGCAATGACGTTGCTACCCTTGACCGGAAGGAACTCTCGGTCAAAACGGTACCATTGCGTTGACTTGCGCAAGGAGATGAGTTGCTTGAGGTAGTCAAAGACTTCCTTATGCTCGCTCTTCAGGTTCCAGGGAATGGCGTTGACAGAGTCGGGCGAGTTGTAGCAGTTGTGCACACCCTTGCGGTCGCGCATAATCTCATCACCACACCAGATAAAGGGTATGCCCTGGCTTGCCATGACAAAGGTGTACGCCAATTTCTGGAGTCGCACACGCTCCTCCATGCTGACCGCCTTTCCCTTAGCCTGATGCTCAAGCGTAGTCTTGATACGGTCGGCCAGGCACATGTCGTCATGACAACTCACGTACGAGATCATCTGCTCGGGAGAGTCTGCCCAGAAGTCCTTGCTGTAGTTCACCTTTGCCGTATCCACGCCATTGCACATGCTGGCGCCTGCCAAACCGAACTTTACGCTTTCCTCATGTCCGGGAATACCGATAAGGAAGGCTCCGTTCTTGTCGTCATCCCAACCGCCACGGAGTCCGTCGCGCATCTCATCGCCAAAGGCTGCCACGCCGGGGATGTCGTACATGTTTGCCTTCATGGCCAGTTTGTCGCCATCATATTTAGGCGTGGCGGCTGCCCAACCTTCACCATATATAATAATAGAGGGATCGACGGCATTGACAGCCCTGCGAATGGCATTCATGGTCTCCATGTCGTGGATGCCCATCAGGTCGAAACGGAATCCGTCGATGTGGTATTCTCTTGCCCAGTAGAGCACGCTCTCAATCATGAACTTGCGCATCATGGGGCGCTCCGAGGCTGTTTCGTTGCCACAACCCGAGCCGTTGGCGGGGGTACCGTCATCGTTCCAACGGAAGAAGTATCCGGGAGCCGTCTTCTCGAAGTTACTGGTCTTGAGGTCGAAGACGTGATTGTAAACCACATCCATCACCACCCTGATGCCTGCCTTGTGAAGGGCCATCACCATCTCCTTGAACTCACGAATACGCACGCTGGGGTCGTAGGGATCGGTACTGTATGAACCCTCGGGCACGTTGTAGTTTACGGGGTCATAACCCCAGTTGTATTGAGGCTGGTCGAGTTTCGTCTCGTCCACGCTACCATAGTCATAACTGGGCAGAAGGTGAACGTGCGTTACTCCGAGGTCCACCAAATGGTCGATGCCGGTCTTCTCGCCCTGTCCGTTGGTCGTGCCACGCTCGGTAAGAGCCAGGTATTTGCCCTTATGACGTATGCCACTCGTGGCATCAATGCTGAAGTCACGGTGATGCATCTCATAGATGACCGCATCCTGCGGATACATCAAGACCGGATGAACGTCACTCTCCCACCCCTTGGGATTGGTGGTGTTGAGGTCAAGAATCTGGGCTCGCTGTCCGTTCACGCCAACGGCCTTGGCAAAGATGCCGGGAGTCTCCTCGAGCACATGACCTTGCTCGTCGGTCACCACAAAGGTGTAGAACTTGCCCTTGAGATCACCATTCTGCACCCCACTGAAGGTACCGTCGCCATTCTTCTCCAGACAGATATTCTCGATGTGCCCGCAAGGCATCTTGACGCGCTCATCTCCCTGACCATGCTCGTAGAGTTTCACCTCCACCGATTTGGCTTTGGGACTCCACAACTGGAAATACGTCTGGTTGGGACTGTAGGTCATCTCGCTGATAGGAACAACGGGAACAGGCCAGTCCATATAGTTTTCGTGCACGTTCTGTGCATTTATCATCATTGATTGCGCCATCATTATGGCCGTAAGAATAGGAGTTTTCATTCTACCTTGAGAGTTAATTTCGCACTCTTCAATCCCTTTGCCGAAGCCTCAAGAGTCACCACTCCGGCAGACTTTCCGCTCTGCACGATGGCTGTACACTGGCCTGCAAAAAGATGATGCTGAGGCAGATGGAAGAGGTCGAGGTTGGTGGCGTCGCCATTGCCAGCCGCACGGAACTTGCCGGCTCCCTTTACCTTGAAGTTGACAAGTTGAGTGGCCGTGGGACAGGGATTGCCGTCCTTGTCTACCACACTAACGGTTACGTATGCCAAGTCCTCGCCGTCTGCCTTGAGCGAAGAATTCTTATTGACGTTCAACTGCAAGGCGTAGGGCTTGCCTGCGGTACGAACTACCTTCTCGTCAACCTTCTTGCCGGTCTTGTCATAGGCCACCACCTTCAGTTCGCCGGGTTCGTACTTCACGTCGGTCCACATCAAACGGTAGCGACGTTGTTGCCAGAACTCATCCTTACCCTTCAAGGCATCCGATTCTGCCTTGCTGATCTTGTGCTGACGTCCCATGCTCTTGCCGTTGATGAAGAGTTCTGCCTCGGGAGCCTCGGTGTAGACAAAGACGGGGGTCACCTCGCCTTCACGACCGGGCCAGGTCCAATGAGGCAGTACGTGCAAGGTGTGTGCCTCCTGGTTCCAAACCGAACGGTAGAGGTAATAGCGGTCCTTGGGAAGCGATGCCAGGTCGATGATGCCGAACACGCTCGAGTGACTGGGCCATGCATCGGTATCGTAAGGCGAAGGCTCGCCCAGATAGTCGTAACCGGTCCACACAAACTGACCGATCTCCCATACGTTGTCATCGGCCAGGGCGAAGTCCTCATCGGGCACGTTGCTCCACGAACAAGCCTCCACATCATAGCCCGAAGACTGGTGATCGGGGTGCTCTACACCCTTGGCCAACTTGACGGGGAAGTGGTAGGTGCCACGCGAACTGACGGTACTTGCCGTCTCGCTACCCAACAGATAGCCCTGTGGCAACTTCTCATAACCTTCTTCATAATATTGTGTACGGTAGTTGAAACCTGCCACGTCGAGGGTGGCTGCAAAACCATTGCGCAAAACAGTCCAAACCTGGTCCAAACCGCAGGTCACAGGGCGTGTGGGGTCTTCTCTGTGGCAAATGCCTTGCAGGAATTCCACCATCTTGTAACCATCTTTCTTGGCCTGTGTGGGAACCTCGTTGCCGATGCTCCACATCACCACGCTGGGATTATTGCGATAGTGACGAACCATATTGACCATATCCTTCTCGGCCCACTCGTTCCAGAAACGGTGGTAACCGCTATCGCACTTGGCAACGTCCCACTCGTCGAAAGGCTCAACCATCATCATGAAACCCATCTCGTCGCACAGTTCCACGAGTTCGGGAGTGGGCATGTTGTGACTGGTACGGATGGCATTGCAACCCATCTCTTTGAGCATCTCCAACTGATGACGGATGGCACTCTTGTTGACTGCCGAACCCAAGGCGCCGAGGTCGTGATGCAGGCAAACGCCTTTGAACTTGGTGCACTTGCCATTCAGGAAGAATCCCTTCTCGGCAATCAACTCGATGGAGCGTACACCAAAACGAGTAGTATAGGTATCTACAAGATTATCATCAAGATAGACCTCGCTCTCAGCATAATAAAGATGGGGAGTTTCAGTACTCCACAACTCGGGACGTTGCAAAACGAAGTTCTGTTGGAATTGCTGTTCGCCAGCCAACTGACCCGAGGGAACGGGCGTGATGTTGGCCAAGTCGGTAGTCTTTACAGCCTTCTCAACACCCTTCTCGTCCTTGATGCGGGTCACTACCTTCACCTTCTTGCCCTGGCCGTTGGCAACACGTCCTACCAGACTGACGGTGGCATAGTCCTTCTCTACATGAGGGGTGGTGACATAAGTGCCCCATACGGGAACGTGCACCTCGTTGGTCGAAATCAAATGTACATTGCGATAGAGACCTGCGCCGGGATACCAGCGCGAACTCTGTTCACGGTTTTCCAGTCTGACTGCCAATACATTGTCCTTACCGTCAGGATTGACAAGATTGGTTACATCAACATAAAACGAGTTGTATCCATAGGGCCAGAAGATGGCTTCCTTTCCATTCACGAAGACGCGGGCCTCGCTCATGGCACCATCAAACTGCAAGAGTACGGTTCCACCTGCCTTCTTTGCAAGAGGAGCAACACCCGATGACGCATCGGCTTTTGCGTTGCCCGTCTCTCCACCCTGTCCTTGAACCTTAAAGGTCGTTCTGTACCAACCCACTCCAGCCCATGGCAAACCGCCAGAACGTGCTGTCTTCCAAGTGGCTACGGTCTCGCCATTCTGCTTTACAGCCACCTTCTGAAGGTCATTCTTGCGATCAAACGGACCGAAGATGGCCCAGTCGTGCGGGATAGAAACACTCTGCCAATCCTTATCGGCAAAGTCAGGAAGTTGGGCATCCTTCACATCGCCCTTATGGAACTTCCAGTTATCTTTCAATAGCAACTCACTGCGCTGTGCCATACCCGACACAGCAACAAACAACAAAGCGCCCAAAAGCACAAAATATCGTTTCATAGTTTTAGATTGTTTTTAGAATAAGTCAATTTGTTCACAAAATTACTTAAAATTACATTTATAAGCAAGCATTTATCCTAATTTTTTATTATGTATCCTCATTTCTGTACATATTTTTTCCTTCCATCACTATTCCGAAGAGTTCCCGAGATTCTTCCGCGGTTTCTACAAGGTTCTTCTATCTCGCCCCCAAAAGCAACCAATGCGAAAGAGTAAAAATAAGAGAAAAGGGAAACAAAGCAAAGGAAAACAAAGCAAAGGAAAACAAAAGGGAAAAGCAAAGGAAAGCAAAAAGGAAAGCAAAAACAAAAAAGGTAACCGATTTCGGTTACCTTCTTGTACCTTCTTGTAGCGGGGCCGGGGATTGAACCCGGGACCTCATGATTATGAATCATGCGCTCTAACCAGCTGAGCTACCCCGCCATCTCTTGTTTTGCGGGTGCAAAGGTAGGAACTTTTTTCGAAGTTAGCAAGAAAAAAACGAAAAAAATGAAGAAAAAAGTGAAAAACGCACTCCTCAAAGATTGAAAATTCATTTTTTAATTCATAATTCTCAAATTTTATCGTACCTTTGCGCCACATTTTATTTACGCACGCGCACATGAAATTAATGAAGAAACTCGACGTTTATTTGCTGAAAGCCTATTTACAGCTTTTTGCAGGCACCTTCTTCATTTGTCTGTTCATCTTCCTGATGCAGTTCACATGGCGCTACGTGAACGACCTCATCGGTAAAGGTTTGTCGGCCGACGTGCTGGCACAGTTCTTCTGGTATGCCACCCTCACGCTGGTGCCCATGTCTCTGCCATTGGCCATCTTGCTGGCGGCACTCATCACCTTCGGTAACTTTGGTGAGCGACTGGAACTGCTGTCCATGAAGGCTGCGGGCATCTCGCTGTTCCGCGTCATCCAACCCGTCTTCATCTTCGTGATACTGCTCTGCGTGGGCAGTTACTTCTTCCAGAACAAGGTGACGCCCGAGGCCACCAAGCAACTTGGTGCTTTGGTATGGAGCATGAAGCAGAAATCGCCCGAGCTGGAGATTCCCGAAGGCAGATTCTACAACGAGATTCCTGGCTACAACCTGTTCATCGAGCGCAAAGACCCCGACACGGGCATGCTCTACGGCATCATGATATACAGTCTGACAAGCGGATACGAGGATGCCCAGATTGTGCTGGCCGACTCCGGAAGACTGCAAAGCACGGCAGACCACATGCACCTGAAGCTGACGCTCTACGGAGGCGAGCGCTTTCAGAACATGACATCGCAGGGAGGAGAGATGATGAAGGCCTCGGTGCCCTATATGCGCGAGACATTCCGCGAAGAAGTGGACCTCATCAAGTTCGATGACAACTTCAGCGTGATGGACGCCAACCTCTTTGCCGGCGATGCCGCCACCAAGGACATCCACTCCATCAGCCGTGGCATCGACTCGCTTACGCATCTGGTGGACAGCACCGGACATGCCATCTACGACAACAACCGACAGACGCTGTTTATGCGCGACTTGCCCAAGGGACTCAAGGACTCGGCAGAGGTGGTGGCAAAAGTGCCCCAGCAAATGCCCTTTGACTCTGTCATGGCCAAGATACCCAATGCCAAGAAGCAGGAAATCTGGAAGAACGCAACGTTCAGAACCAGTCAGTTGAGGAGTGAATACGAGACACGAAGCTTCCTTACGAAAGAAGACAACGCCAGTCTCAGGAAGCACAAGATAGAATGGAACAAGAAGTTCACGCTGAGCGTGGCATGTCTGGTATTCTTCTTCATCGGAGCCCCGCTCGGCGCCATCATCCGCAAGGGTGGATTGGGAATGCCCGTTGTGGTGAGCGTGCTTATCTTCATCTTCTACTACATCGTGAACGTGAGCGGTGAGAAGATGGCCAAGACGGGCGAATGGGACATCACCTTCGGCGTGTGGTTGAGCAGTCTTGTATTGGCGCCCATAGGCGCTTTCCTGACATACAAGTCGAACAAAGACTCTACCATGTTCAACATAGAGGGCTATACCCTACCCCTCAAGAAGTTGTGGAAGCAAATCAAGAAGTTCTCTGTTTTGAGATTCATCAAGAGCAAACTCAAAAAGAAAAAGACTGAACTCAAAGAGATAGAGGACTGAACGTTTATAGAAAAAAGAGAAAACAAGATATATGAGCGATAAGTTGAAACATATCCAAGAAGCCATCGAGGACTTTCGCCAGGGAAAGTTTGTCATCGTAGTAGATGACGAAGACCGCGAGAACGAAGGTGACTTCATCATGGCAGCAGAGATGATCACCCCAGAGAAGGTGAACTTCATGTTGCAAGAGGGTCGTGGTGTGCTTTGCGCACCTATCACCATCAGTCGTGCCAAGCAACTGGAACTCCCCCATCAGGTAGAGGAGAACACGTCCATGCTGGGCACACCCTTCACCGTAACCGTCGACCTGCTCGAAGGTTGCACCACCGGCGTGAGCGCTCACGACCGTGCTGCCACCATCCGTGCCTTGGCCGACCCCAATGTCAAGGCATCTGCCTTCGGAAAGCCCGGCCATATCAATCCCCTCTATGCACAGGACAAAGGCGTGCTGCGCAGAGCGGGACACACAGAGGCTGCCATCGACTTGGCACGCCTGGCTGGTCTGAATCCTGCCGCCGCCCTCATCGAGATACTGAATCCCGACGGCACCATGGCACGTATGCCCGAGTTGCGCGAGGTTGCCAAGAAGCACAATATGCGCATCATCACCATCAAGGACCTCATCGCCTACCGCCTTCAGTTGGAGTCGCTGGTTGAGAGGGGCGAGGAGGCAGACCTTCCTACGGAATACGGTCACTTCCGCATCATCCCCTTCCGTCAGAAGTCAAACGGTTTGGAGCACATCGCCATCATCAAGGGCGAGTGGAATGCCGACGACCAGGTATTGGTACGCATGCATAGCAGTTGCGCCACCGGCGACATCTTCGGAAGCCAACGTTGCGACTGTGGCGAACAGCTTCACCAGGCGTTGCAACTCATTGAGAAGGAGGGACGAGGTGCCGTGATCTACCTTATGCAGGAAGGACGAGGCATCGGTTTGATGAACAAGATTGCCGCTTACAAGTTGCAGGAGCAGGGCGAGGATACCGTAGATGCCAACATCCACCTCGGTTTCAAGGCCGACGAGCGCGACTATGGCGTTGGCGCACAGATTCTGCATGAGTTGGGATTGGGCAAGATACGCCTCATCACCAACAATCCCGTGAAGCGAGTAGGACTGGAAGGCTATGGTCTGGAGATTGTGGAAAACGTACCTATCGTCATACCTCCCAACCGCTACAACGAGCGCTATCTCGAAACAAAGCGCCTGCGAATGGGACATAAGATCTAACATCCCAAGGGAGAAAGGGAAAGTAGCACCCAGGCGTCGGAACAACGACCAGCAACAAAGCCGGGAGACCGAAATGCCGGAGCGCCGGAAACGGTAACACAAGGAGGCCGACACACAGAGATGCCGGCACGCCGAAACGCCGGACTGCGAGTTGCCAACCCCTCCCGCCAAATAAAAGAATTCAAAAACAATAATTTATACAAAATGGAAGTATTATCAGAAAGACTGAATCGCTTGGCTCCCAGTGCAACTCTTGCCATGAGCCAGCGTAGTAGCGAATTGAAAGCGCAAGGCGTTGACGTCATCAACCTGAGCGTTGGTGAGCCCGACTTCAACACCCCCGACCACATCAAGGCAGCTGCCATCAAGGCAGTTGAGGAGAACTGGAGCCGTTATTCTCCCGTTCCCGGTTACCCCGAGTTGAAGAAGGCTATCGTCAACAAACTCAAGAACGAGAACGGTCTTGACTACACCCCCGCCCAGATTCTGTGCAGCAATGGTGCAAAGCAGAGTGTCTGCAACGCCATCATGGCACTTATCAACCCCGGCGACGAGGTTATCATCCCTGCTCCCTACTGGGTAAGCTATCCCCAGATGGTGCTCCTGGCAGAGGGTACTCCCGTATTCGTAGAGGCTAAGATTGAGGCTGACTTCAAGATTACCCCCGAGCAGTTGGAGGCTACCATTACCGACAAGACTCGTGCCATCATCCTTTGCTCTCCCAGCAACCCCACCGGTTCTGTTTACAGCAAGGCTGAACTTGAGGCTTTGAAGAACGTATTGCTCAAGCACGAGCGTGTTATCGTCATCGCTGACGAGATTTACGAGCACATCAACTATGTTGGCGAGCACGCTTCAATGGCTCAGTTCGATGACATCAAGGACCGTGTAGTTATCATCAACGGTGTCAGCAAGGCTTATGCCATGACTGGCTGGCGTATCGGTTTCATCGCTGCTCCCGACTGGATCGTAAAGGGTTGCAACAAGTTGCAGGGTCAGTACACCAGCGGTCCTTGCTCTGTAAGCCAGAAGGCTGCCGAGGCTGCTTTCGCAGGCGACCAGCAGTGTGTAGAGGACATGCGCGTGGCTTTTGAGCGTCGCAAGAACCTCATCGTTAAATTGGCAAAGGAGATTCCCGGCCTCGAGGTAAACGATCCTCAGGGTGCCTTCTACCTCTTCCCCAAGTGCAGCAGCTTCTTCGGCAAGAAGGATGGCGACCGTGTCATCAACAACAGTACCGACTTGGCTATGTACCTGCTCGAGGTAGGTCATGTGGCAGCCGTAGGCGGTGACGCTTTCGGTAGCCCCGAGTGCTTCCGCATGAGCTACGCTACCAGCGACGAGAACATCGTTGAGGCTATGCGTCGCATCAAGGAGACCTTGGCAAGACTGAAGTAAGGTACGTCCGGCAAGGACATACATACGCAAAAATTATAGAAGTAAAACCCTATCTGAGGGGTGGTCTATATGATTAATGAGGGACTAACTGTCCCTCATTATTATTTATAAATATGGTTCTGCCACAAAAAGAAATTCAAAACTGATACCATATTTTATTTACTTACAAATTACATTCTATATGAACGCAAAGATGCAAAGACGCAGAGTTTTTAAGGAAGTTGGAATTCCAAAAAGGAAGAATCTTTGCGCCTCTGCGTTGACTATTGAACGTCTTTGAACGTCTTGAAAAGTGTGGATATAAAATATAAGCGTTTCCTTACTCGAAATACACGCTAAGCACTATCATCTTGCTTCGCGACTTATCCACCGAATTGGTGTATTTCATCAACGAACCATCTATCAAGTCGGAACGGTCCTTGTTGAGTACGTTTGCCAAACCGAAGCAAAACTTAAGTTCGGGAATGAGTTTGAAATAACGAAGATAGATGTCGCAACCCATTCCCACCTCAATATAGCAGTCGGCAGAATTGAGACGGAAAGCGCCATGCTTTCGGGTTGTAAGGTCGACGGTGGGGGCCAGACCAGCAACCACATAGGGACGGAAATTATTGTAGCGTGGGGCAGCAACCTTGAAATTGATAGGCAACGAAATATAGGTACTCTTCATGACCTGTGTGGTATCGCGTCCACTATTCTGCTCGTGCATCCAAAGGCGTTTCTGACCGAAATAAAGCGTAGGCGAAACACGCAACGAGACGTTTTTATGCAACTTCAACTCTGCCAACACGCCCACATTGAAACCAGGACTGTAATTATCCACATCGGTATACCACTGTTGTCCCGTTTCGGGATCGACATACCCATTATTGGACATTTCCAGGTCTTGCATGTGGAAACCGAAAAGGAAGCCATAATGCAACATACGGTCGTCAAGATACGGCCGATTCTGAACCTTACGCGGTTGGGCCATCGCCAACAGCGCGCAAAGCCACATTGCTGTCAAAAACACTATGCGCTTCATTTTTCCTTTTGATGCTCCTGTTCGGAGAACACCTATAAATAACGTACAAAAAGTATTTTTATTGCTTAAATCATCATTTTTGATGAAGAAGAGCAAAAAAAGCACCCCAAAAGGATACAACATTAACTAAAATTGATTACCTTTGCCATTGAAAGAAGTGTTAATGCATTTTTATTATTAATTTTTAAATAGATATTACTATGGCTTACGTAATTGGTAACGATTGTGTTGCTTGCGGTACTTGTATCGACGAGTGTCCCGTAGGAGCAATCTCTGAGGGCGACATCTATTCTATCAACCCCGATGAGTGCACCGAGTGTGGCACCTGCGCTGACGCATGTCCCAGCGGCGCTATCTCTAAGTAAGAGACGCGACACACATCATCGTCAATTGACGAGAAAAAAGAAACCCTTTCCTTTCGAGGAGAGGGTTTTCTGTTTCTGTATCTGCTATCACTCATCGCGCATCATGACACGATGCTGGCGTTCTATATAGTCCTGGGAAAAGCTGGGCTTCTGTTCCTTGCTGACAGACACCCCTACGTTGAACTTGGTGTTCTCGCCAACCTTGATGCCCAATTCGGCACCAACGGTGGTAGTGGGACTGGTATAACCGGGAATGTAGGGACCGACCGTCATGCGGGAGTTTGACAATTCGCCAAAGTCATGCGACACAAAACCCGTCAGGTCCAGACGCTCGTTAATGCGATAGTTGGCCAATGCGAACACACCCAATGAACCGCTTCCACCACCCCATCCCGTAAAATGGGTATAGTCAACGCCTGCTGCCAAGGTAAGCCGGTCATTGACTGGGTAAGCATACAAAGCAGAAAGACTGCTGAAGAAATGTGCTCCGCGCCAAGGGTTGTGCTTTCCGAAACCCACGCTAACACCCATTTCCACACTGGCATTCAAACCTTTGTGAATATCCCACAATCCGCCATACCATCCGCCCAACATGCCTGCACGATAGGCGGGCAATGTGATGGGCGACGCACTGAGACAGGGCATGACACCATATACAGGACGTTTCCACAACGAAACAATCGGAGCCTCGGAAGAAATGCATCCATCAGCGCTAAGCGACAAAGAATCGTTTAGCGCAACGTTCTCTTCCTGAGCACGAACCGAGAAAGGTAGCGCTCCCCAAAGAAGGAAAAGTATGCTGAAGATGCGTTTCATGACGCAAAGGTAACACTTTTGGTACATTATCCGCAGAAAAATGACATCAAAAAGGAATTTTTTAAGACTTTTTTTCTATTCTTCAAATCTTTTCGTATCTTTGCAACATATATTCACATTTCACATAACTTGCGAGATGAAGCACTTTCAAGACAAGCGTAATTGTGTGAATTGAATACCCTATCTTATCTCTATTAACTATAAATATTTAACAGCGTATGAAAAGATTTTTTTGCCTTTGCCTTTTGCTGACTGCTATCAGTCACTTCACGATGGCGCAAACCAAGGCGCAGAATGAGCGGATTAAGGTCATACGCACACAATTCCAGGAAGCCATGAGCCGTGCGGAAAGAGACAGTGAGGAATCAGAATACACAGACAACAGCGTACATCTGCAACTCAATCGCATGTTCGGTGGCAGTGGCATGCAACACTATAAGATTGACATGTATATTGAGGACAGGGAGGAAGATGAGACAACCATGAACTGGCAACCCTATTTCTTCCGTTTCAGATACAACTGGGCGGCACGAGAAATCGTGCACGAATGTTTAATGAACCCGGAAAACGGGAAACCCATCTTCCTGTTCGTCAAGATGCCCGACGAAGACGGCACATACGAAGACCGCATCTATTTCAACACAGACGGTACATTATGCTACGCCTCACAGACCAAATACAAGATTGAGGACGGCACAAAGGAATATGTAAAGGCAATGAAAGCAACCGACGAGAGCGTTAAGAATGCCATCTCAGAGTTCAACAAAATGAAAAAATGGGCAGGCATCACATTGAAACTTTAACCATTGCCACTTCTTAACAAGATTTTTTAGTAATCCATAATCAATAACCATTTAAAAAAAGAAAAAGTATGAAAAAGACATTCTTGGGCCTTATGGCCGTATGTGCTTTGATGTTCACAAGTTGTAAGGAAAAGGCTGCTGCTGGTGCAGACGGTGAGAGCGCTACAACCGAGGCTTCCAGCGAGACTGGCATCGAAGGAACATGGGAAGGTGACGTAACATCATTGATGGCAAGTGCAGGCGAAGACATCGCAAAGGCATTCCAGAACAGCACCATGATCATGAAACTGGACGGTTCGAAGATGACCATGGACATGGACATGAACGGTACCATCGAGGAAAATGGCATGAGCATGAGCATCGGCATGAAGGCTAACTTTGAAGGTTCGTACACCTCAACAGAGAACACCATCACCGCTGACTACGAGAAGTGCACTCCCAAGTTCGAGATCTACAAACTCGACATCAAGGGTGACGAGCAGACTATGGCTGCCTTGGAGGCTGCTGGCATGAGCTCAGAGCAGATGAAGCAGGCAATGCAGGAGCAGATGAAGCCCGAGAACATCAAGGACTTGGTAAAGGACTTCAACGCTACCATCAAGTACAGCATGCCTGACAGCAAGACCCTGATTCTTACCGACGAGAAAGGTCAGGACATGAAGTTTACACGCAAGTAAACTTGACCTCCTTCCGCATAAAAGAAGAAACATCGGGCGCCTACCAAGCATCGGAGGTGCCCGATTTACTTTGAGAGTATTCACATACCCACCACGACATACATGAAGAAGATTCTATTCGTATTATCCGTACTCATCAGCAGTTGCTCCAAGGCACAGATTGAAAACGATTCCAATACGCTTGCCGTAACCGACATCACAGCCGAGACGGACTATGGGCACCAGACAGAGCGAACCATCGACATTATCGTCATACACTCCAACTACTTTGTCGGGAAAGACTCGCTCTCAACACAAGGCTGCATCGCGCAATTCCGCAAGTACGATGTGGCACCCCACTATCTCATAGAAAGGAATGGCAACATCATCAAGATGGTGGACGAGAAACACATTGCCTGGCATGCAGGAAAGAGTCTGCTACCCGGAACGGAAAGAACTTTCCTCAATGCCACTTCAATAGGAATCGAGATAATCAATACCACTTACCTCCCGCCATCAGAAGAGCAATACGAAAGCCTGCTCCGACTTGTCAATGACATACGAAGCCGTCGCAACATCAAGTATCTGATGCGACACAGCGACATCGCGCCCGACCGCAAGACCGACCCCTGGTGTTTTGACTGGAACACATTCTGCCAAAGAGTGCGCGATACATCGGGTGACATCATTGCGGTGGAAGACCCCGTTGAGGAAGTCATGGAGGAGACCATAGAGGCAGAAAACTGATAGCATATTGTTACGGACGTTTACATAGATAACGACAATGCAACATACGAGTAATTGAAAAGGCAACCGGTATTTTACCCTTCTTTTCGTGCAAAAAAAAGATGGTTTTTACGCCAAAACTCATCTTTTTTTGCTAAAAACCAATAATTTTCAGTCATCAATCTTCTATTTTCAATTAAAAAGTTGTACCTTTGCAACCGCTTTCCGCCCAGGGCGCTGGCAGGATGAAGAGTTCCCTGTTATGCCTCGGCTGAACGACAAACAATTTTTAAATTCCAAAATTAAAATGGCAGATTTAATTAAAATTGCTGAGGAAGCATTTGCTACTGGCAAGCAGCACCCCTCATTCAAGGCTGGTGACACTGTAACCGTAGCTTACAAGATCGTCGAGGGTAACAAGGAGCGTATCCAGCTCTACCGTGGC
>JAZUKS010000148.1:0-23482 GCA_045643405.1 Bacteroidaceae bacterium
GCCCCTCCCCATTATGGGGGAGGTGTCGCAAAGCGACGGAGAGGGTCTTCTCTATAACAACAATATGAACTTCCCATTGCAGTATCCACAAAACGACGGTGGCATGAACGAGCGCATCAAGCGTCTGCGCAAACAAAGTCTTGAAACAGAACCCACCCTCACCATCGAACGCGCTCTCATCGAGACAGCCTTCTACAAGGAGAATTATGGCAAGATGCCCAACTGCATCCTGCGCGCACGCAATTTCCTGGAGATCTGCAAGAAGAAGACCATCTACATTGGCGATGACGAACTCATCGTCGGTGAACGCGGTCCGAAGCCCAAGGCAGTGCCCACATTCCCCGAACTCACCTGCCACACCGTTGAAGACCTTCACACCCTCAACACGCGCGAACTGCAACCCTACCACATCTCACAGGCAGACATCGATACCTACGAGCGCGAGGTCATACCCTACTGGCAGGGACGTACACAGCGCGAGCGCATCTTCAACCACGTCAGCAAGGAATGGGAAGAGGCTTACCACGCCGGCGTATTCACCGAGTTCATGGAACAGCGTGCAGGCGGTCATACGGCCATGGACGGAAAACTATACCAACGCGGACTGCTTGACTGCAAGGAACTGATAGCCAAGAAGATTGCATCACTTGACTACATCAACGACCCCGAGGCTACCGACAAGCAACAGGAACTCGAGGCAATGGCCATCTCATGCGACGCTGCCATCATATTTGCAGAACGCCACGCCGATCTCGCCACACAGATGGCAAACGAACTGCGACAGGGGTTATCTGAACATGGTTCTGAGGACATCAGCCGACGCATTGCCGAATTAGAGAAGATTGCCGACGTATGCCGTTGGGTGCCAGCACACGCTCCACGCGACCTGCACGAGGCCATTCAGATGTACTGGTTTGTGCATCTGGGCACTGTCACCGAACTCAACGGATGGGACTGCATGAACCCCGGGCATATCGACCAGCACCTGTACCCTTTCTACAAGAAAGGCATTGAGGAAGGTACACTTACACGCGAACAGGCCAAGGAACTCATCTCTTGTTTCTGGATTAAGTTCAACAACCAACCCGCACCTCCCAAGGTGGGCGTAACGGCACTTGAGTCGGGCACTTACAACGACTTCACCAACATCAACATTGGTGGCATCGAACGTAATGGCGACAATGCCGTCAATGACATTTCCTACATTATACTCGAGGTACAGGAAGAACTGCACCAACTGCAACCCGGCCTGTCCATCCACGTCTCCAAGGTAACGCCCGATGACTTCATCATGGCAGGAGCACGCGTCATCCGTCAGGGACATGGCTACCCCTCTGTCTTCAATCCCGACACCTACACCCAGGAACTGGTACGCCAGGGCAAGACACAGGCCGATGCCAACGAGGGCGGATGCTCCGGATGCATCGAGGTAGGCGCATTCGGTAAGGAAGCTTACATCCTCACCGGATACCTCAATACGCCTAAGATACTGGAAATCACGCTTAACAATGGTCTTGACCCTATATCGGGCAAGAAACTGGGACTGGAAACGGGCGATCCACGCACCTTCACCAGCTTTGAGCAACTCTATGAGGCTTATCACAAGCAGATGCTCTACTTTGTGAATATGAAACTGGCAGTGAACAACTACATCGAGCGTATGTTCTCGCTTTATGCTCCTGCCACCTTCCTGTCACTTTTCATTGATGATTGCATCGAACGGGGGCGCGACTACTATAGTGGTGGAGCGCGCTACAACACCACCTACATCCAATGCACCGGACTGGGCACCATCACCGATTGCCTCTCCGTGCTCAAGAAACATGTTTTCGAGGATCAGCGCTACACCATGGACCAATTGCTCAATGCTGTAGCCAAGAACTTTGAGGGCGAGGAGAAACTGCGACAGTTTATCATCAACCGTACTCCCTTCTTCGGCAATGATAACGACTACGCCGACAGTATCGCCGTGCGTGTCTACAACGACCTTGTCAACGCCATCGAGGGGCACCCCAACACCCGCGGAGGCAAGACACAACTCAACATGCTCAGCACCACTTGCCACAACTATTTCGGTAGCGTATGTGGTGCCAGCGTCAATGGACGTTTGGCTCATTTTGCCATCAGCGACGGCACCTCACCTGCCCACGGAGCCGATACACAAGGCCCCACCAGCGTCATCAAGTCACTCGGAAAACTCGACCAGACAAAGTCGGGAGGCACTTTGCTCAACGTGCGCTTCGTTCCCCAGTTGATGAAACGCGATGAAGACCTCCGCAAACTCGTTTCCCTCATCCGTGTCTATTTCTCCATGGGTGGTCATCACATTCAGTTCAACGTCGTTGACACCGACACCCTTCACGATGCCCAACAGCATCCCGACCGTTACCGTGACCTCCTGGTTCGCGTAGCAGGTTATTCCGACTACTTCAACGACATGACCGAGCAACTGCAAAACGAAATCATTGCCCGCACCGAGAACCAAGAGTTTTAGACGCGAGACTTACGCTGCCATACAGTAGCGCAAGCTGTTAGAATAACGGCAGGTTCTGATCTTCTCCAGCGCCTGCTGATACAACTGGCGTACCCTCTCGCGCGAGAGAGACAGCGCCTTGCCAATCTCCTGAATGCTCATCTCCTCACAGTTAATGCCGAAACGATGCTTCAGGATAAAAGACTCACGCGCGTCCAGACAATCCATCGCCTCGCCCAGCAACTCGGAAAGCAACTCTGCACCTTCCGCTCCACAGTCCGAAGGAATGCAGTCAACCAACGTAGTCTTGCCATTCTCCTCAAACGTCCAATCCAGGCTATAGACACCCAGACGAGCCTCGTATGACTGCATCAGCTGGACCTGTGACTTGCTATCCAACGAATTGTCCGTGCAATAGTCTGCAATGTTATAATCGGTGTTTCCTGCCTGCAACTGCTTCTTCTGTTCCTTCATGAACTTGCCCAGATCCTTCTTGGCATGCTCGGGGACATAGAGCATCGAAGAGTCCTGGTTAAGGAACTCACGCATATACTTCTGGACATAGCAACGAGCATACGACACGAATCTGCCCTTGCACTTAGCAGCATCGTAACGCTCAGCAGCCGCTACCAAGCCATAGTTGCCGGCCTGGATAAGGTCTGCGAAAATCTCCTCCGAAGTCGAGAACTTCATTGCCTCCTTGATTACGAAAGGCAAGTTAGCCTCTACCAGCTTGTTGCGTGCATCAATGGCATCCTTGCCACCGGCAAGAATCACGGCACTCAAACGCACCTCCTCATCGTCGGTCAGCATCTTGTACTGACCTACCTCACTGAAATAACTCTGATAAACACCTGTAAATCCCATGTTCTCTACTGAAAATGTATTCATTCTTTTCATGTTTGATAATGTTTTAAATTATGTAATCGGGGTAGCTCGGAAATGCCAGAAAGTTACAGACAGCATGTCAGTTTTTCAAAGCCTCTCTATATATACGACAAAAAACAAGCAAAAAACAACTGTTTTGGGGGCAAAATGGCACTTGATGTGCAAAAACTCCGCACACCAACCGTTTAAAACAGCGCTTTTTTATTCAACAACGCCAAAAAGATGACATTTCTGTCACATACGAACTATACAATTATTGGCAGTACAAACTATGCATGTTTTCTATTCTCTGCCTCATCTCATCCCTCAGTTCCGCAGGTTCCAGTACCTCAACCTTATCTCCCATGCCAAGCAAATGGATAACCAAGTCAGGTGTAATGCAAAGGTTATAGGTAAATTCGGAGTACTCGCCATATTTGGTCTGAACCTCTTTTTGCGACTTATGCAAAGGCTGCGCTCTAAGATACTCTACATTAACGCCATAGCAACGGAGTCGCACCTTCACAGGCTTACTCTCGTCAACAAAGACCCCGATGACGCTTTTATAATATGCTCTGGCATCAAAACCCTCTGGCAATTCAAAAGGCGTTCTTGTTGCCTTCACCTCATACATCCTGTCGAGAGCCAGATTACGGATGGCATCTCTCTCCCTGACATAGCACAACAAGTACCAACGTCGGCTATACACCTTCAGCGCATAAGGCTGAACGTGGAGCGATTCCCTATGCTGATCTTTTCCGTACTTCTGATAGTCAATAATCATTTCCACGTTGGCATTCATGGCATCGATGATGAGAGATACGTACTCTGTCCCTTTCTGTATCTCTTCCAGGATGACACGGTCCTTCATTCTATTAAACAAGGTAAAGCCATGCGGAACGCTGTATGCCTTCAACAACCATCTACAAAGAGGCTTCTCTTCCAGCACCTCTCTGTTCTTGACATAATAACCATATCCATTGAACTTATCGCATACAATGTCCACGCCAAACATCTCCCGGATACCCTTCCTGTGTTCATGGAAAGTCCTCAGCGACAAACTTTCTCCCTTTGACATAGGAAGTTCCTCCCACAATCTTTTTATCTCTTCAAACTCAAGTGGATAAAACTCGAGCAGAGTATCAAGCAGCCAAATATAGCGGAAATACGTTTTGCTAATCATGGTGAAATCAGGTATCTTTGTCGTAATATGCCGAATCACATACTGGTTATCTACTTCTTCTTGAACACGTCGAGTATCAGCATGAACAGTATTACTGCCACAACGACATCGACAATTGTCCAGATGGTACGTCCCAGTGCAATCTTGATGAATGGTTGAAACAATAGTGCCAGTCCGGCAAACACAAAACCCATCCCATCTCTGTTTTGTTTGAAGTAGTCGTATGAGATGTATGCAAATGCCCCTGCCGCCACAAACCTAATCAGTTGGAATAGTCCATACGAAAGATCGGCCAGACACAGCAACAGCAGTATGGCAACAACAAATTTCAATATAGGAGATACATTTCCCATAATGTCATTTTATATCGTTAGTCATTAACAAAGAATCATTAGTCTATTTCCTCAGCAACTTAATTGTCCTGAGTAAATCAGGCAATAATAAAACAGGAGAGGTGAGTAGGAACGCCAAGCCCCATTCAGACCAACTCATTGGGTCAGTTTCAAACATGTCTCCACCATATTGGACAATTAAATACTGACCTATGATGATGATGCCCACCACCAAGAAGAATCCCTTGCTGAATGAGATATGACGTCGACCTCTCTTGGAGAACATATTGCAGATATCCAAGATCAAACTCCTTTTGGTCATAAAATACCTTGCATTAAAGATGTTCCAGAACTGAAGCATGATGAAGAACGTGAAGAATATGCTACGCTCCTCTGCGCTGGGATTAGTATTTCCGGAGAAATCCCAGATGGCAGAAGGTTGTTGCTTGATGCTATCTATTATTTGGGAGACGTCGGTGATATTTATATGGTTATGTCCCATAATCTGCCATAACACCGCCATCACAACAAAAAAGAAGAAACCGACAACGAAAATCTGCCTTGCCATGTTCCTGTCAATGATATTCGACTTTGGATTGCGAGGCTTATGGTACATTACCATCTTATCTGCCGGCAAGGATGCCAGTGCCATCGCAGCAAAAGTATCCATAATCAAATTCACCCAGAGCATCTGCGTAACGGTAAGGGGAGACTCCAAACCAATAAAGGCACCAAACAACACCAATAGGCATGCACAGACATTGATGGTCATCTGGAAAAGGATGAAGCGCTTGATGTTGAGGTAGAGGGAACGTCCCCACATGACAGCATTGTTAATGCTCAGGAAGGAATTGTCAATAATGGTAATGTCGCTTGCCTCCTTTGCCCTGGCTGTGCCATCACCCATCGACAGTCCCACTTGTGCCTTACTCAAGGCAGGAGCATCGTTGGTGCCATCGCCAGTTACAGCCACGACCTCACCCAATTCTTGCAACAGCATTACCAGGCGTGCTTTATCCTCTGGTCGGGCTCGCGAGATGATTTTGAAAGAGGGATCCTTTATACGGAGTTTAGCCTCATCGTCGCTCAGCGAAGCAAATTCTGCGCCGGTCATAGCAGTGTGCTGCTCGCCTTCCGAAACTAGTCCAACCTGTTTTCCAATTTCAAGAGCCGTTCCCGATGTATCACCCGTGACGATAATCACCCGTACTCCTGCGTTTGTCCGGCAAATCCTGATAGCCTCTGCCACTCCTTCGCGTACAGGGTCTGCAATGCCCACAATGCCATAGAATACGATGGGACCATCAGACTCCTGGTAGGCAAAAGCCAAAGTACGCATGGCCTTGGATTGCATGGCGGTCAGTTTTTCCACAACAGCTTCTTTCTTCACACCATTCGCCACCGTGTCGCACATCTCCAGCAAGATTTCCGGTGCTCCCTTAATGTATCTGCACACAGCAGAATCTGCAAGGCGACGGATGGTGGTTGACATGTATTTCTTCTCCGTAGAGAAAGGGGTAGCTTCTATTACTTCGCCTTCTTCACGAACCTTCGCATAATCAATTCCACATTCGTTCAGCCACAGCAGCAAGGCACCTTCTGTTGGATTTCCCACAGGGCGCAACTGGTTTGCCTGAACATCGTATGTCAGTTCTGCGGTTGAATTAAATGCAACATGATAGGCAACAGCTGACATTTCATCATCACCATAGAAGGAAGACTCTACTACCTTCATCCTGTTTTGTGTCAGGGTACCAGTCTTGTCAGTACAGATCACAGTTGCCGCGCCCATCGTTTCGCATGCATGCAACTTCCTGACCAGATTCTTCTGTTTGAGCATCTTGCGCATACTTAGCGCCATGCTTAAGGTCACACTTAAGGGAAGTCCCTCTGGAACCGCTACGACAATCAAGGTTACTGCAATCAAAATACTATTCAGCAACACATCGATAAACTCCACCCAATCAACATCACCACCATCGGGATTGCTGAAATAAACAATAAGACGGGCAACCACAATCAATCCCGCTATCACAAAACTAGCAATGGAAATGAACCTGCCCAACTTCTCCAGCTGTACGTTCAAGGGAGTCTTTACATCACTACCCTCAGCACTGCGCATCACACCCTTACCCTCTTCTGTATCCACGCCGATGGTATCCACACGCATAACGCCGGTACCCTCGATGACAATACTGCTTCTTAACATTTTGTCGGCAGGATAAGCTGCAACATATTGATCCGACACCGCATCTACAGTTTTGGTAGCATACAACTCGCCCGTGAAGTTTGACTCGTCAACTCTTAAAGAATTATCCTCTAAAAGCGTGCCATCTGCCGGTATTTCATCACCACTCTCCAGGTGTACGATGTCTCCTACCACCACGTCATGTTTCGGTACTTCCATCATTTGCACCCTTCCCATGAAGTTCCTAAACACCTTTACCTTACGATGGTCTTTTGCCTTGTTGAGTACAGCAAACTCCTTGTTTGCTCTTACCTCAAAGATGAATCCCACACCTGTGGCCAACATCAATGCCACAAAGATGCCTAAAGGTTCAATGAAGGATGTCCATGGTTTCCCCTCGCCAAATATCTCATACGCAGATATGCCAATAGAGAGTACAAACACCACCAGTAGAATCACAATGATAGGGTCCTTGAATTTTTCAATATAACCTTTCCATAGCGATTCCTTTTCAGGAGGAGGTATGACATTTTTGCCCTTCCCCCTCAAAACCTCTTCCGAACCCTCTACCAGGCAGTTCTTTTTATAATCAATCTTTTTCACTTCGAGACTTTATGAATTTAAGAGTTCGCCTCATTTCTTTAGGAACCAATTACGTATCAGAGCAATCACAAATCCTACTGCGGTTATGCCAAGTAGCACATACAGCACAATCTCAAGTATTTGCTTATCGCAATGGTGTGAAACCAAAATCAGTCCCACAAAAACCAGCATTAAGATGATGGAGCCCAGAAAACCCCAGGTGTTCCATCGTGGAAGTCTAAAGAAAGGCATAACTGATATTATTATAAAAATTAGAGAAATGAATGGGTGAGACAAACTGAAGGGATTTGTTACTGTTTTACTGTCACTTTTTCCCAAACAAAGCCTTCAAAATGGTACTCCCTATTTTTCGCTCTACCCCTGTTTTGGAAAGAGGAATACCTGTCTCTCTGGCAATTTTCTGTTTTGCCTGTGAT
Organism: Bacteroidaceae bacterium; assembly: GCA_045643405.1. Taxonomy (GTDB): domain Bacteria; phylum Bacteroidota; class Bacteroidia; order Bacteroidales; family Bacteroidaceae; genus Physcousia. The sequence goes on from JAZUKS010000148.1 coordinate 8,063, forward strand.
ATTCCCAAGGCCCTTTCCAAGAAAAAGAAAGGCCTGGTATTGGTGTCGATTTCTTTGCCATAATATTGCTCACTCACTATAGATAATGCAAAGATAGCGATTCTATTCTTGTTTCACAAAATTTTCACCTTAATTTTTTAAGATATATGTATTAGCGTTTATAGAGTGAATTGTACTAAGACTCAGGTTTTCGCTTGTACTCAACTTGGGCTCGTTACGACTTGCGAAACTTAAATCTATCACTTTTTGGCAGAATATTTTGGGGATTTATTTGTCTTTTCCGCAAATAATGTGTAATTTTGCAAAACAGTGGTCATCTCCACACTTGGTGCGGAGATGAAACCTAGAGAACAATAAACTTAACATATCGACATAAAAATAAAATAGAAAATGGAAGAATTGGATTGGTCAAATCTCGGTTTTGGCTATCGCAAGACCGACTACAACGTAAGATGCTACTACCGCAATGGTGCGTGGGGCGAGATTGAGGTATGTAGCGAGGAGACAATTCCTATGCACATGGCTGCCACCTGTCTGCACTATGGTCAGGAGAGTTTTGAGGGTTTAAAGGCTTATCGCTGTCCCGATGGCAAGGTGCGCGTCTTCCGTCCCGATGAGAATGCTGCACGTATGCAAAGTACTTCTCGTGGCATCCTGATGCCCGAGATGCCTACTGATAAGTTCATCGAAATGGTTGAGAAGGTAGTTCGTCTGAACGAGCGCTTCATCCCCCCCTATGAGAGCGGTGCTACCTTGTATATCCGTCCCCTGATGGTGGGTACCGGCGCGCAGGTGGGTGTTCACCCCGCCAACGAGTATCTGTTCGTCATCTTCGTTACTCCCGTAGGTCCTTACTTCAAGGGTGGTTTCTCAGCCAATCCCTACGTCATCATCCGCGAGTTCGACCGTTCTGCGCCTCTCGGCACTGGTATATACAAGGTGGGTGGTAACTATGCCGCTTCGTTGCAGGCCAACAAGAAGGCTCACGACATGGGTTACGCTTGCGAGTTCTACCTCGATGCAAAGGAGAAGAAGTACATCGACGAGGCTGGCGCTGCCAACTTCTTCGGTATCAAGAACAACACATACATCACTCCCAAGTCAACCTCAATCCTGCCCTCTATCACCAACAAGTCGCTGATGCAGTTGGCTGAGGATCTGGGCATGAAGGTGGAGCGTCGTGCCATACCCGAGGAGGAACTCGAGACCTTCGAGGAGGCAGGTGCTTGTGGTACTGCTGCCGTTATCTCTCCCATCTCACGCATCGATGATGTTGAAACTGGCAAGAGCTATGTGTTTGGCGATGGCCAAAAGCCAGGTCCCCAGTCGGAGAAACTGTTCAACCTGCTTCGCGGCATCCAGTACGGCATCGAACCTGACGTACACGGATGGACAAGAGTAGTGATTGAGTAATACAAGAAGAAAAAGACCCTCTCCGCCCCATAAAGGGGAAGATTGAGGATTGAGGATTGAGGATTGAGGGTTGAAGATTGAGGATTGAGGGTTGAAGATTGATGATTGAGGGTTGAAGATTATGGATTCTTCTGTCCTTCGAGCGAAAGCATTGAACTTATAAACTCCAGATCTTAATACAAGTAAACAAAGGGAGCGGACATGGCACATGCCATGCCCGCTTTTTTTGCCTATACGGGGAAATATGCATAAAAAAGCGACGGCATCTTTCAAATCTCAAAGAAAATGCGTAATTTTGCGCTCGTAATGCAAAGTAACAGTCAACTGAAATCAGTCACCACCCTACATCAACAGGGCATACAGCAACTGCTGGACAGCGGTTGCAGTTTCGCTTTGTTCCGTCGTCCGGAACAGGAGGATGTGGAACTCATCGTGCAGACCGAGGGGGAGACCTACGAGGTAGGGACAGACGACACACTGTTGGATGGTTTCATCTTTGCACCTTTCCATACCACCAAATACCGCCCCACCCTGCTCATCCGTGCCGACCGCAAGGCCAAGGGATGGGACGAGATACGGCATAGTGTGGAAGGGTTACCTCACTACCGCACCAGGCTTAACCAACTGGATCATTTCAGGGCAGAGAATGCGGAAGTGGAGAGCAGTAGTCTGTACGAAGAACGCTACCACGACGTGCTGAACCAGATAGCAGAAGAGAGGTTTGAGAAGATCGTGCTGACCTACTGTCAGGAAAGCATCACCGACCATCTGCTGGGCAAGGAAGCCATGGTGTTTCTGCGTGCCCTGAACGCCTACCCCAACGCTATGATATCGCTTGTGTACACCCCACAAAGCGGACGCTGGATAGGTTGCACGCCCGAACTGTTGCTGGAACGCGAGCAAGAGGCATGGCACACCATGTCGCTGGCTGGCACCTGCACCGAGGAGGATGGGGAATGGAACACCAAAAACGTACACGAGCAGGATGTGGTGACACGGTACGTAAGTCAGACACTTCACGAACTGGGTGCAGAGGAGCATCATGACACCTTCAGCACCATGCAGATTGGTCATCTGCGACACATTCGCACCAACTTTGACTTTCATTTTGAGGGGGCTACTGACACACTCAGCGTCATACGTGCCCTGCACCCCACCCCTGCCGTATGTGGACTGCCCAAGGAGGCATCGTACCAATACATCAGATACTGCGAGCGCGGTTGCCGCAACTACTTCTCGGGTTACCTGGGTCCTATCAAAGGCAACGAGGAAGCACACATCTACGTGAACCTGCGGTGCGCACAGATATGCAAGGAGCACACCTACTACCATGCCGGCGGTGGCATCACCTGTCTGTCAAGACTGTACGAGGAACGGCAAGAGATACAACGGAAACTGAGAATACTGAAAGACTTATGCTAAGCGACAAGAGGAACATTCTGCAACTGGTAGCTCTGATGCATGCACACGGCATCAGTGATGTGGTGCTTTGTCCTGGCAGTCGCAACGCCCCCATCTGTCATACCATCAGTCAGACGGGACTTTTCACCTGCCACCGCATCACCGATGAACGTAGTGCAGGCTTCTTCGCTATCGGTCTGGCATTGGCCACCGAAAGGACCGTAGCGGTGTGCGTGACATCCGGTTCTGCCCTGCTCAACGTACATCCTGCTGTGGCAGAAGCATATTACCAGCAAGTTCCCCTTCTTGTCATCTCTGCCGACCGTCCTGCCGAATGGATTGGGCAGATGGATGGGCAGACAATGCCACAACCCGGTGCATTGGGAAAGATGGCAAAGATGTGTGCCAACCTGCCCGAGCCTCACACCAAGGAGGAGGAATGGCACGTCAATCGTCTCATCAACGAGGCCCTGTTGGAGTGCCATCACCGCACCAAGGGTCCCGTACACATCAACGTACCCATCAGCGAACCACTATACAATTTCCCCACCACTACATTACCACAAGAGCGTGTAATACACCGCATTGAAGGACTCTACACCGAACCCGTCAGAGAGATGTCGAGCCTACTGAAGAACAGTAAGAAGCCTATGATTATCATCGGGCAGAGTCTCCACACCCTATATGAGGATGGCAACACGCTGGGAGAGCATTTCGTCATACTGCAAGAGCATCTGGCCAACTCCGGCAACATAAGACATGCCATACGCATCAGCGATGACCTGTTGACAGCCATACCCACCAGCGAAACTGCGTTGTACTGTCCTGACCTGGTCATCACGATAGGCGGTCACATCATCAACAAGAAGCTGAAACAGATGCTCCGCAAGTACCAACCAGCACAGCACTGGCACGTTAGTGCGGACGGTAGCGTGGCAGACCTTTTCTGCTGTCTCACCACCGTCATCGAGGCTCAGCCAACAGACTTCATGAAGACGTTAAACGGACAACGGGCTAACGAGTCAACAAGTCAACAAGTCAACGAGTCTACAAGACAACAAGACAATAAGACAACAAGACAACAACAAGACAACGGACAAGAAGACTACGAGACAAGAAGCTTTGTCAACAGATGGAAAGAACTGGAAGGCAAGAAGCACACAGCAGAGAATATGGGTAACACATGTGAGGTGTGCCAGGAACAAGCATGCGTGGGCATGTTACTCTCTATGCTCCCTGAAAATGCTGTGCTGCATCTTGCCAACAGCAGCAGCGTGCGCTATGCACAGCACTACCCCATTGCCCCCACCATTACGGTTTGCTGTAACCGAGGCATCAATGGCATCGAGGGCAGCCTCAGCAGTGCCGTTGGTTACGCTACGGCTACACCTACACGTCCAAACTTTGTCATCATTGGTGACCTCTCGTTCTTCTACGACCAAAATGCACTTTGGAACAGGCAACTGCCTAATAACCTGCACATCCTCCTACTCAATAACGGAGGTGGAAAGATTTTCCAGACACTGCCTGTACCCGAAGATGAGAAGAGCCGCAGCATCATCTGTGCCCACCATAACACTCACGCTCACAGCGTTGCGGAGCAATATGGCCTCCGCTATTTTAACGGGATAGAAAAGATAAGCGCCTTCATCGAAAGTGATGAAAGCGCCTTATTGGAATGTATATTCTAACCTGCAACCCTTCATATCTTGCTAAGAAGGGATAACCTTCGACAATCAAGTTCCTGTAAGGTAAACCTTAGTTTCGCTCAGTGTGCACTCACAATTCCTCACGAATTTGTGAGCGAACCCTGAGTACACCTAAGGCGCAGCGTGTAGAAAAAGATGAATGATTACTCGAAATACTGAATCTTACGACTCTCCATTCGGTAGTGCTGGTTCTTAGAAGGTTTGCCTTCCTTGACGTCGCCAGTCTTTTCGTCATACTCATCTTCAATCTCTACCTCCTCGTAAGAGACGTGACGCTTAGTCCAGTTGCCCTTATCGTCCTTCTCCTTAATGGTAAAGGTCGTGGTGTAAGTAAACTTGATACCGTCGCTACCACCCTCTCTGACAGTCTTGATGAGATTACCCTCACCATCATAGGTATAAGTGGCGTCAGAGCCACCCGAAATTTCACCAAGCCATTCGTCGGATGAAGAAACCAGACGGTCATCCTTATAGACAAACTCATAGGTAACCTCACCGCCATAACTCTCATCGGGTTCGTGATGAATCTTGGTCAGATAACCTTTTGCATCGCGCTCCGACTGACTTGTCTTGATATTATAGTATCTCTCGTCATCCAGTTGCAGTACTCCGTCCTTGTCAAAGGTGATAGAATACCCAAGGAAGCTTTCAGGTATCTCCTTGCCATTCTTATCCGATTCGCAGAACGAACCGCTTATCGACTTCACGGAACCCCTCAGGTTATACAAGGCCAAGTCGGGAGAGGCGAACGAGGGCAGAGCCTTTGCCTCGGCACCAGCATCCTGGCTGGCCACCTCTACCGTAGCAGCAGAGTCCTTTCCATTTTCGTTTGCTTCTGACTTCTTCGTGCAAGATGCAAAAATGCCTACAGCAAGCAGCATAAATACAATCTTCCTCATAATAGTAAGTTTTATTGTTTACACAATATGTTTTTAGTCATACAAAGGCACTACATCATACGACACAACTTTCCCCTTAGGGAAACCCTGAATCTCTTTGTCCAAGGTAATCGTCTCCTTGGCATCGTCAAGACGGAACGTACCCTCGATAGGAGTCATTTCCTCCTGTCCTGCCACACCGGTTTCTTCGTCATAGGTGTTGCGGGCATCCAGTACAAATGCATACTTGCCCTTTCCTGTATTACGGAATGTACCTATGTAGGTTTCCCCACTATAACGGGTGAACCTCATATTCCATGTACTTGACAACGTAATGCCAAAATCTATTTCATCGAGGCTTACAGAAAGTTCATAGGGACCATCATTATACATTTTGACAAGCGTCTGCTCACCCTTACTGTTGATGGCATATACCGACTTACCCTCCTGCTTCAGATTGACAACGTCCTCTAAACCAGGTATCATACCTGCTCCAAAACCCAACATAGACACCTCTCTGGTAATGTCGAGAGCCACGACATGATGTTGAGCAGTAATGACAAAGAGGTTAATGTCGCGATGATTGTCCCGGTCTGCAAGAAATACGCCAATAGGTTCCTCCTGGTTGGGGCATTCAATGGCAAAGGGTCCATCACCAATACGGTAGAACTCATCCCATACGGATGCTACCTTCTTGAACTTAGCCACATCGGTGACGTCCCACTGCACACGACCATCAATGATTCCCGCTTTTACGCCTACCTTGGGAAGTTCGCAAGATTCCATACCTTCAATGATTTTCACCTTCTCTAGTTCAACGGAATCAGAAGGAGCTGTCTCTGATACTAGCTCTGCCTTAACCTGAGCCGTATCTTTCTGACCGGTATTGGTATCTTGTTTCTTCTCACCGCATGCCACGAACGACAGCGACGCAGCAAGCAACAAAAACGAATCATATTTCATTTTTTAAGAAGTTTAAAAGCTTGAAAGACTTCATTATTTCATGAACTCCTTGATGAAAGCATCGCCCTCGATGCTGCCACACGCACCCTCCTTGGCTGCATTCTCGCTGAAAGACTGTACGCCATCTGCCTCAATGCCAGGATAGTAGATGGCAAAGGGAATAGGTTCGTTGGTATGAGTGCGCAACTTGCAAGGCGTAGGATGATCGGGCAACAAGGCTATGGCCACGCCCTCTGACTCGCCACCTTCACTCTGAGGAGCATCAGGATATGAGGTGAAAGCCTTCAAGATGGGCTCTACCAAACGATGATCAAGGTCGGCGATGGTCTGCAACTTCAGTTTCACGCTACCATCGTGACCTGCCTCGTCGCTGGCCTCGACATGAAGGTATACAAAGTCGTCAGTCTTCAATGCGTCGATGGCAGCCTGTGCCTTACCCTCGAAGTTGGTGTCGAAGAGACCGGTGGCTCCGGGTACGTCGATGACCTTCAGACCAGCATAGTGACCAATGCCACGGATGAGGTCGACAGCCGTGATGACAGAACCTTTGCGAATCTGCTTGTAGGTCTCGGCCAGGGGCACCATTTTGGGACGATAACCACCACCCCAAGGCCAGATGCAATTGGCTGGATCCTGCCCGTTCTTGACACGCTCGATGTTCAAGGGGTGATCGGCTAAGAGTTCCTGGCTTTTCAGTACCAGTTCGGTAAGCAGCTTTGCCGTCTCTTCTGCCTCGGGAGTCTCAGCATAGAGCATATTGTCGCGCCAAGGTTTCAAAGGTACATCATGAGGAGGAGTGAAATGCACGTGCTTGTTACCACCCTTGATGACCAAGAGGTGACGGTACTGCACGCCGGTATAGAAATGCACGCGTTCGTTGCCCAGTTTCTCCTGCAGGTACTTGATGAGGATGTCACCCTCCTCGGTCTCCAAACGACCGCAAGAGTGATTCTTCAGCAAGTCACCCTCCAGACAGATGATATTGCATCGAAGTGCCAGATCATCATCAGCCAGTTCCACACCGATGGAAGCAGCCTCCAGAGGACCGCGTCCTTCATATACCAAATGCTGGTCGTAACCCAAGATGCTACTGTTAGCCACCTCGCTGCCAGGATGGAAACCATCGGGTACGGTCTTCAGCAAACCATTACGTCCGTATTTTGCCAGCCAGTCGAACGCTGGCGTATCAGCATATTCGAGCAACGTCTTGTCGCCCAATTCGGGTACGGCCCAATCAGCCATACCATCGCCAAGTATAATCAAATGCTTCATAATCTCAAACCGTCTTTTTATGCCAAACTCATAATATCAGCAAACACACCGGCAGCGGTAACACTGGCACCGGCACCGTAACCCTGAATGAGCATGGGATACTCCTTGTAACGCTCGGTGGTGAGGAGTACGATGTTATTGCTTCCCTGCAGCGCATAGAAGGGATGCTCGCGACTTACCTCCTGCAATGATACGCTGGCCTTTCCATCGCATAAGGCAGCCACAAAGCGCCATACCTTGCCATTGCTATCCAGCTGCTGACGACGCTGTTCGAAGTCGGCATCCAATGCGGGAAGGTTCTTCCAGAACTCCTCCACACTACCCTCAAAGTAACTCTCGGGCACGAAGAGGTTGCGTTCTACATCCTCCTGGTTCAGTTCGTAACCAGCCTCGCGTCCCAGGATGACAAGCTTACGAATGACGTCCTTGCCAGAGAGGTCGATGCGGGGGTCGGGTTCGCTGTAGCCCTCCTCCTTTGCCATCTGAACAGTCTTGCTGAAAGGAATCTCTGCGCTGATCTTGTTGAAGATAAAGTTGAGGGTGCCGCTGAGCACTGCCTCGATGCGCAGAATCTTGTCGCCTGAATTGCAGAGGTCGTTGATGGTGCGGATGATGGGCAAACCGGCACCCACGTTGGTCTCGAAGAGGAACTTCACACCTCTGCGCTGTGCTATCGATTTCAGTTCACGATAGTTGGCATAATCGCTGCTGGCAGCAATCTTATTGGCTGCTACAACATTGATGTTATTCTCAAGGAAGCCCTTGTACAGACCTGCCACCTCGGCAGATGCGGTGCAATCCACAAACACGCTGTTGAAGATGTTCATGCCAATGACCTCCTCGCTCAGACGCTGGATGTTGCTGGGGGCTGACTGCTTCAGCTTCTCGCGGAAGTCTGTCAGGTCAAGACCCTCGCGGTTGAACATAGCGTTGTGACCGCTGGCAATGCCTACCACGTTGAGCTTCAGTCCCTGCTCACGCATCAGCTTCTCCTGCTGATGGGCAATCTGTTCTATCAGACTACCACCCACGGTACCAACACCACAGATAAACAGGTTCAGCACCTGGTACTCACTCAAGAAAAAACTATCATGGATGACATTCAGCGACTTGCGCAGGTACTGTCCTTCTACTACAAATGAAATATTGGTCTCGCTGGCACCCTGTGCGCAGGCAATCACACTGATACCGTTACGGCCCAACGTGCCAAACAGCTTACCAGCGATACCGGGAGTGTGTTTCATGTTCTCGCCCACCACAGCCACAGTAGCCAAGCCACTCTCGGCTGTCATGGGGTACATACTGCCTTGCTCTATCTCCTTGCAGAACTCCTCGTTGAGCACATCGCAGGCAGCCTGTGCATCCTCGTCGCGCACACCGATACTGGTGCTGTTCTCAGAACTGGCCTGGCTCACCATAAACACGCTGATGCCATTGTCGGCCAAGCAGCTGAAGATACGACGGTTCACACCAATGACACCCACCATAGACAAACCACTGACGGTAATCAGCGTAGTGCCCTTGATGCTCGAGATACCCTTGATACTACGGGTATCGAGTGCAGTGCTCTGCTTGATGATTGAACCAGGAGCCTCGGGATTGAAGGTATTCTTGATGAGGATGGGAATGTTCTTGACGCAAACGGGGTAGATTGTAGGAGGATATACTACCTTGGCACCGAAATTGCAAAGTTCCATAGCCTCCACGTATGTCAGTTCGTTGATGACATAGGCAGTACTGATGACACGGGGGTCGGCAGTCATGAAGCCGTCCACATCAGTCCATATCTCCAGCACCTCAGCATCCAGAGCGGCGGCGATGATGCTGGCGGTATAGTCGCTACCGCCACGACCTAAGTTGGTAATCTCGCCACTCACAGCATCACGGCTGATGAAGCCACCCACCAAACTAATCTGAGGGATGGTGCTCCAAGTCTCGCGGACGAGTTTTTCGGTCAGTTCAGATGCCAGGACATTGCGTCCGCCCTTCACCTCCGTCTTAATGAAGTCAAGACTGTCAAACCACTCTGCCCCCTTGATGAGGGTAGCCACGATGCGGCTGCTGATACGCTCGCCGTAGCTGACGATAGCGGCAGAGGTCTTGGGCGAAAGGTCACGGATGAGATATACGCCCTGATAGATGCTGCGCAACTCCTCCAGGAGTCCGCGTACCACTGCCAGCAGCGTGTCACGGTCCTTGCCTGCGGGGATGATGGTCTCAATCATCTGCTCGTGACGCTCCACTATCTCGAAGAAGGCCTTCTGATACTGGGTGTCTCCCTCATAAGCCATCTGACTGGTCTTAATCAACTTATCGGTGATTCCACCAAGAGCGGAAACCACCACGATAACGGGTTCCTTCTCGGCTTCAACTATCTTCTTTACATTCAGAATGCTCTCCACGGAACCTACAGACGTTCCGCCAAATTTCAATACTTTCATGCGTGTAGTATGCTATTATTCCTATTTAATCACAAAAGTACAAAATTTATTGCAAGTATGAAATTTATCGAACCAAAAACTATGTTTTTCCCCTCGCAACACCGATTAGGATACGATTTGTTGCACAAAATAGATATTTATTGTAAATTTGTCGACAAAAGAAATACTTTACCTATGAAACGCATCAACATACTCCCCACCCTTTTATCATTCCTGGCACTGACACTCATTCCGGCGCAAACCCTACACGCCCAAGTATATGCACAGTTAAAACTGAGAGACAGCAAACTGCGCTACCCCAAGATCAACGAAATAGAATTCAAGGGTTCGGCTGACACGCGTGCCACCTATGACGCCATCTATGGACATGGAGCGATGTGGGAGAGTGAGTATGTGGGGTTCCGTGTCTATATGGATAACCGTCAAAGCATCGACCTGTATGGCAAGAAATACCCGCAGATGGAACTGGACAGCACCAACTTCTACAGCAACTCCACCTGGATGGAAAAAGGGTATGGCGAGGACATACTGTATGCCGGACAGAGCATTGGAGCCGGTTCGTTCCGTGGTTATGAAAACGGAAAACTCACCTACATTGACAAAGTCAGCGCACGAGGCCAGCGCATCGTCAAGGAAGGACCTGACACGGTGGTGGTTGAGGTCTGGGACAAAGACTGGCAGACAAACGGGAAGACGTTACAGATGAAACAGGTGTACACCATGCTCAGCGGCCATCGCGATGTACAGATAGACATCTATCTTGAAGGGACTTCGGACGGCGACGTCTTTGCTACCGGCGTACAAAAACTGGAGATGGAGAACGAGGGCTTCTGCAAGCCAAACGACACTGGGAATGTCCCCCAAAAGCAGAAAGAGCAGAAAAAACGCAAAGCGTCAAATTCTTCAAAGGCGCAAGAAAGCATAACCGAATTACGTGGCGCACTAGTGGGTTCATGGGGTAGGAACATTCCCGAGAAGGGGCATCCCGAACTCATCGAAGGTGTGGGAATGGGCGTTTTTGTACCCACCGAGTATGTGCACCAAGTAAAAGAGGAAGACCTCAACTACCTATGCTATGTTCATCCTGTCAAGGGGCACATCCGCTACTACCTGGCAGTATGTGCCGAGATGCAGGTCAAAGACGGTTTCAAGACTGCTGCTTCATGGTTCGACTGGTTGAACAAATGGGCTAACGAACTTCGCTAAGAGAAAAGCAGGTATTTCCAATGAGAAAGATGTCTGAATTGATATAAGTCAAATAAAAGGCATTTATTTGGAGAAATGGTTCACAATAGAAGGTAAAAATCAGTATAAAATGCCGTTCAAACGCAAAAAAAATACCTTTTTTTGGCAGTTTTTGATTATTTTTTAGAAAAACGCTTGCATATTAGGCACATTTTTATTAAATTTGTGCAGAAATCCTTAGTAGTAATTTCAGTTTGATAAGATTTTTGAGAGAACTTAGCTTGCGAAAGTGAAATTCCCTAATTTTTTTAACCTTATGTCGATCTAATATCTAATATATGTTAATGCTTTAAAGAAAAAAATAGGCATGCTTGCGAAAGCGTGCCTATTTCCTTTTTATATGACAAATTCAATGTACTATCCAGCATTCGATATCCTTCGCGAAGCAAGCATGCAAAACAATGTGCATAGCAATGCTCCAACAACGAAGACGATGCCTGTGGTGTGAGTAATGGAACCAAGTCCCACCAATGGCGAAACGATTCCTCCCATCACAAACATTATGGCACCAATAAGTGCTGACGCGGCACCGGCATTATCGTGCTCCTCGTTGAGAGCAATAACCGTGGAACTGGTAAAGCAGAGCCCAATGCATGTGAGCATCGTCACGGCAAAGAGTTCGTAAGCCCAGAAAGGACCGTCGACAAACATGGTTATGCACAAGGCTATACTTGACAACAGGATGCCAATAGTACCGAAATGCGTGCTCTGCATGGGTGACCTGAACTTGACAGAGACAGCAGCTCCAATGCCTATCATCAGGGCATTGAAACCGAAAATCACGCTGAACATCAAGGCAGAAAAACCGTAATGCTCCTGTATGACAAAGGGCGAGGAAGAGATATAGGTAAAGAACACGCCACCACAGAACCCATACTGCAGCCAAATGTTGCGGAAGGCTTTGTTTCCAAGTATCCTCTTAAAAGAAGCAAAGGTACGTAGCAGTCCTTCATTGCAACGCTTTTCCATAGCCAGTGACTCGCGCAGAAAATAGCAACCAACAAGAAGCAGTATGCCGATTATGAGTAGGGAGATAAAGATGCCCTTCCACCCCACACTATCTGCCATCATACCGCCTGCCACAGGAGCCAGCACAGGAGCCACACCATTGATGGCACCAATAATAGCCATCATCTTGGACAACTTCTCTCCCCAATAACGGTCGGTGGCTATGCTTCGGCTCAGTACAATGCCACCGGCTCCACCCACACCTTGCAGAAAACGAAAGGCAACAAACATCTCAATGCTGGGTGCCCACAAACATGCAATAGTAGAAAAGATAAAGATCCACATGGACATGATTGCAAGTGGGCGACGACCATACTTGTCGCTGACAGGACCAATGAAGATCTGCCCCACAGCCAAACCCATCATACTGGTTGACAGACTCATCTGAACCATCGAGGCATCACACGCAAAGAACGTCTGCAACTGTGGCAGCACAGGCAGATACATATCAGTAACAAAGGGACCAAAAGCACTCAGCATACCCAACAATAGGAGCAGAAAAGTGCCGTATGCAAATATCTTTTGCTTCATCAACGTATTTTTCGAAAATTAAGTGCAAAGGTACAAAAATAATTCATTATCTTTGCATCAAAACAATCCTTTCACAATGCAAAACCTCATATTGCGATGCCTCTTGGCTGGCGTCATGTTTTCATTAGCAGAATTCACTATATGTAGATTCACAGGTAGTACACGTCCCTTCCACGTCTGTGCCATCAAGGGACTGGTCTTCGCGGCTATATGGTTTATCATTATATATTTATTTACCATATATAAAAAGAAAAAGAACCAGGAGTAGCATGTCTTATACTACTCCTGGTTCACTATAGACCATACTGAATGGTTAAAGGTTAGAGATTAGAGGTTAGAGGTTAATGGTTAGAGACCATGCTGAAAAGTTAGAGCTTAATGGTTAGAGACCATACTGAAAGTTTAGAGGTTAGAGACCATACTGAAAAGTTAAAACTTAATGGTTAGAGACCTATCAAGCTGGTGCTTATCGTTTGGCTGTTTAGCCGTTTAGACTGCCCCAGAACCACCAATCCACTAATTTCTGAACCACCAAACTCTACCTTATCGTTGCAAAAGGTTCCTCAATCTTAAAACTGCGTTCGTAATCCTTGGTCACGAACTTATAGGTATTTCCCTTCTTGAATGAAGGATGTGTGAGCAACGTGGAACTATTGTTGAACGAGAATGGCGCATTCATCTCAAAGACTACCTTACTACCCTCGAAGAGCTGAATCTTCTCTCCTTTCACAAGGTTCAAACCCAGCAGAAGAACGGTTGGTTGCTTGGCCGTTTCAGCAGTAGGAACAGAGGGCATCTCACCCATACCGGCCCCCATGGTAAAGATGGTACCACCTGAAACCTCAATAGGACTGAAGTCGCAATCCATTCCTTCCTCAGGACTTCCCACATGACTCCACGCATATACTTCACCACCACGAACAATGATAGCAGGGTCGGGATCATTCTTCTTCTCACCAGACTGATTCTGCTGGCCAAAACCACCGAATCCGAAATCTAGCATGCCACTGCCATAGTTGGCATCAACGGCATCATTATCGTGGCTTTCTGCAATCACCTTACCACCATTGAATACGATAGGAGCATTGGCATTTATAGCATCGTCGATGGCATTGACAGTAACCTCACCACCATTGATGGTAACACCCTGTTTGCCTTCAATACCTTCTGCACCAGCAGAAACAGTCTTAGCATTAACCTTACCACTATTGATGGTAACAGTAGTCAACGACTTAATTGCCTTAGTCTTACCGATATAGCGTTGCTTGCCACCCCAACCACCTTCTTTGTCAGGATCACCAGAAGCGCCACCACCAAAACCGCCAAATCCACCGCCAAAGACAGGCATTCCACCGCCAAAATCAGGCATACCAGCAGGAAAACCGCCACCGGGAAAACCGCCACCGAAAGGAGGCATACCACCATTCTCTCCACCTTCAAAACGCTTACGCATCTCTTCGAACTGTGCCTTCATATCCTCAGGCATATCATCCATATTAAAACCAGGGAAACCACCAGGACCACCGAAACCACCCAAGTGGGCAGAATCACCTTCTACACCTCCAAAGGGAGGGAAACCGCCTCCAGGGAAACCGCCAGGGCCACCAAAGCCAAATGATGCAGTATCACGACCAAGGTTCTGACCAAGAGTAGTAACGTCAAGTGTTAAATCATTAATAACAATATCCTTCTTAGCATTAACGCCCTTAACACCATCTGCCTTTGCCAGAACATTCAAAGAACCTTTACCCGAGAACTTAATCTTATCCTTTGAAAAGATAACAGCAGCTTTCATCTTTGAAGTGTCAGGACATGCTTCCACACAAAGCAAATTCTCCGTACCATTCTTGGCAACAATGTTTGCACGCTTCTTATTCTTAAGCCATAAAGTAGCACCCTCCTGACTGGTCAGACTTAAACTGTTAAGTGTAATCTTCACTTTATCCTTTGTATTGATAACCAAACGCCCGTTATCACTCTTACCCTTGAGTTCAATACTCACCTCGTGTGATTTATATTTACTCAGGATATCAACAAATGCTCCATCAGTAGTGATAGACACGCTATCCTTGCAGTTGTTCTTCACATCTACCTTATTGCCCTTAAAAGTAACAATAACGTCATCACTCTTAGCATTCACACTACCGGCTAATCCTGCCAGAAGCATACAAAACAAAGCTGTCTTTTTCATAAGTAATCTTGTAAACTTTCTTTATATAAGACATGATTTTTCAAAAATGGTTTAATTGAAAGAAAACAAAAAAAGAACAACCCTACTGAGTTTTATGAGATATGCTAACATTAAGTTATCCTGACATAACATGATAAATAACATGATACACAACATGATACATAGTCTATTGCAACCTATGCATACAACGAAAGAAGCCCCAGGCGAATGCTCGGGGCTTCATCATTAAAAACGGCGGCTACCTACTCTCCCACGGGTGTGCAGTACCATCGGCGCGGGCGGGCTTAACTTCTCTGTTCGGGATGGGAAGAGGTGGAACCCCGCCACTATAGCCACCTGAATAGCGGTGACATCTCTGGAAAAACGAA
>JAZUKS010000149.1:0-40986 GCA_045643405.1 Bacteroidaceae bacterium
GTTATCCCTCGCTTATAGGCATCTACACAAAATTGCATCGCAATTAGAGAACCGCCGTATGCCGAACGGCACGTACGGTGGTGTGAGAGGTCGGAAAACGAAAGTAGGAAGAAAACCACTTCGTTTTCCTCCTACTCGATTGTATAGTGTAAACTTCAGATTATCAATTAGATTTTTTTTCAAAAACATTTTCCATCTCTGCGGAAAAATCCGAAAAAAAGAGAATCTTGTTGTTTACACGGGAATCACAAAGCCTTAATTTCTTCGACAGAAAAACCTGTGGCTTCGGCAATCATCTGCAGGTCCATTCCCATTTTCTTGAGCTTGTATCGGCAATCCCTGCCTTGTATGAAGTTAGGTGGGCCGACCAGTTGCTCATTTGTGCGATTAATCCCTATCCTTCAGTACGGGGAACTTCTTGCGGAAAGCATTGAGTGCATCCATGTCAATGGTGCAGGTGAGGATGCCTTCTTCTCCCATGGGAACCTCTGCCTGGCGGATGCCGTAGGGGTCGATGAAAGCGGTACCACCACAATACTTGCAGACGGGATCGTTGCCTACACGGTTCACGCCACATACGTAGCACTGGTTCTCGATGGCGCGTGCCAGAAGGAGGGTGCGCCATGCTTCGACACGCGGAGTGGGCCATGACGCCACATACAGTATGCAGTCGTAGGTTTGTTCTTCGGAGTCGGCGTTGCGTGAGAAAATGGGAAAGCGCAGGTCATAGCACACCTGTAGGAGGAAGCGCACGCCACGCCATTCCACGATAACCTTCTCCTGTCCGGGCGTGTAGCGAAGGTGCTCTCCGCCATAGGTGAAGAGGTGGTGCTTGTCGTAGAAGATTACGGCATCGGGGGTGACGAAATAGAAGCGGTTGCGATAAGATCCGTCTTGAGCTTTGATGGCGATACTGCCAGCTATGGCCGCATCAAGACGTCTTGCCATGCTCTGCATCCATTGAAGGGTATTTCCGTTCTCACCCTCGATGGGAGAGTCTGAAGTCCCGTCTGTATCATAGTCACCGGGAGAGGTTACAAAACCTGTGCTCCACATCTCAGGGAGCACATACACGTCGCTTTGGGGTGCCGAGAGTAGCACTTCCTCGGCACGCTGGCGGTTTGTTGAGGGCTGTGCCCACTCAATGTTGCGTTGGAAAAGTGAAATGTTCATTGTCAAGTGAGGTTGAAACTTGGAGTCACATTAAACTATCGAAGGGGAAGTTGTGCTTCATGCGGTAGGCAAGTCCTGTCATCGTTGCGATGAGTTCGCCTTGCTGATTGCTGATACGCATATCGCAGTAGGGGAGGCGCTTGTGGTCGAGTAGCTCTGTGCATTCGGCTGTGAGTACGTCTCCCAACTTGGCAGACTTCAAGAAGGTAATGGTGTTTGAGATACCAAGGGTAAGGATGCCCCGGCTGTTGGCAACGGCGGCAAAGGTCAGGTCGGCCAATGTGTACATCACTCCACCCTGACATACGCCAGCCCCATTGAGATGGCGTTCCTCTACGGTGAGTTCTGCACGGGCATAACCTTCGCGAATCTCTTTCAGTTGTGCACCTATACCACTGGCAAAGCGGTCGCCTTGGTTCAGTTTGTCGATTAGTGTTGTCACTTTGTGAGAAAAAGAAAAGATTCAATAGCCAGCCCGAACCGATTCGGGCTGGCTGATTGTTTGTTATCAATTGCCCTGTGAGGGTTTTGTATATGGTTGTCAGTTTTTGAAGACACGTTTGTCGTTCACATGCTTGGCCTTGCCCGTGCTGCGTTCAATGCCGAAGGGAGGCTTGATGTGAATGTTGGGCTTGATGCCCACCAGGCTCACGATACGGTCGTAGAGAGGCTTGATGTACTTCATCTGGTCGGCAGGATCTGCGCCGAAGAACTGAGGCTTCAACTCTACGTCGAGGTCGAAGGTATCCTCGTTGTTGATGCGGTCGACGGTGATGAAGTAATAGGGCTGGAAGGCAGGGAACTCTGTCAGCACGGTCTCAATCTGTGAGGGGAACACGTTGACGCCACGGATAATCATCATATCGTCGGAGCGACCCAAGATGCGACCCATGCGAACTGCTGTTCTGCCACACTTGCAAGGTTCGTAGTTGAGGCATGTGAGGTCGCGTGTGCGGTAGCGAAGGATGGGCATAGCCTCCTTGCAGAGTGAGGTGAAGACAAGTTCGCCGAACTCGCCTGGAGCCACGGGTTCCAGTGTGTCGGGGTTGATGATTTCGGGATAGAACATATCCTCCCAGAGGTGGGTTCCGTCTTGGCATTCGCATTCGCCACCTACACCAGGACCGCACATCTCGGTCAGACCGTAAATGTCGTATGCCTTGATTTGCAACTTAGCCTCCAACTCCTTGCGCATACCTTCGGTCCAGGGTTCTGCACCGAAGAAACCGGCACGCAGTTTCATCTGCTGTATAGATACGGATTTGCTATTGTGTATGCTCTCGGCCAGATGCATGGCATAGCTGGGCGTACAGCATAGGGCGTTCGAACCGAAGTCCTGCATCAGCATAATTTGCTTCTCGGTGTTACCGGCAGAGGTGGGCAACTGAACTGCTCCGCGAACGGCTGCGCCATCGTGAGCACCCAGACCGCCGGTGAAGAGTCCGTAACCATAACTAACCTGAACGGTATCGCCGGGACCTATGTTTGCCACGGCCATCACACGGGCTACACCCTCGGCCCACATCTTGAGGTCGTTATCGGTGTAGGTGTCAACAACGGGTTTTCCCGTGGTACCCGAAGAGGCGTGGATGCGGCGTACCTCGCTGTGAGGAACTGCCTCAAGACCGAAGGGATACTCGTCACGAAGGTCCTGCTTGGTGGTAAAGGGCAGTTTGTGGATGTCGTCGATCGACTTGATGTCATCGGGCGTAATGCCCATTTCATCCATCTTGCGACGGTAGAAAGGAACGTTCTCATAGCAACGCTTAACGGTGTTTACTAATCTCTCGCTTTGCAGCTTGCGCATGTCCTCGCGTGACATGCATTCCATTTGTGGATTGTGAATCATGGTTGATTTTTTTATTAGTTTCTTTTTTCTTTAATACCTTTTTGGGGGAGTGGGAGGTCAAGGGTATGCTCTTTTAACTCCATCAACTCTTATGGTGGTCTTCATCAAACGCTTTCATTCTCTCATCCAGTACCTCGTAAAGTTCATCGCGCATACGACTGGTACAGGCACGCACACCTGGCTGCAAGGAACCGGTGGTGTCGAGGTTGATGCTGCTCACACCATAGTGGATGAGTTCGGAAGCCAGTTCGCCACCTGTCAGTCCGGGATAGGAGAGGGAGAAGAAGAATCCGTCACCAATCTCCTCCGTAACATCCTTGGGGTAGGTAATCTGGAAACCATGCTTCAGGAAGATGGCCTTCATCTTCTGGGCACGGATAGCGTATTCGCGTGTATCCTCGATGAAGTTGATTTTTCCTTCACAACTCAGGCGTAGCATCTCGGCATAACCGTATTGCGTGGTGGCTGTACAACCGCTCGTTATCATGTATTGTATGCTGGCTATGAAGGTAGGACCGAACACACCGCTGTCGTGATAACGCTCTACGAAGGCAGGGAATTGACGGTCGAAGAGACGGTCGGATATGCATACCAAAGCCATGCGTTGGCCAGCATACGAGAAAATCTTCGAACTGCTCAGCATCAGCAGGTAGTTGTCGGTGTAGCGGGCTACGGTGCGCACGAAAGGTGCCTCGTAGGGGTGTGAGAGGTCGCGACGGTTATCCATAGCAAAGTAAGCGAGGTCCTCCATGACGATGACATCGTACTTGGTGGCCAGTTCACCGATGATTTGCAGTTCCTCCTCTTCCAGCGATATCCATGCGGGGTTGTTGGGGTTGGAGTACACAATGGCAGCCACATCGCCGTCGTGCAACTCTTCTTCAAGTTTGGCACGCAACGCTTGTCCACGGTATGCGTAGATGTCGAACTCCTTCCACTCGATTCCGAGGATGCGGAGTTGTGATTTTTGGATAGGGAAGCCAGGGTCGATGAAAAGAACCTTGCCCATCTGAGGGTACGACTTACGCTGGCAACAGGCAATGAAACTGCCAAACGAACCAGCCACACTGCCTACCGTGGGAAGACAGGCACGGGGAGTAATGTCTATGTCGAGGAACGCCTTGACAAACTCACTGGCAGCCTCCTTGAGTTCCTTGATACCTGCAGCCGCAGGATATTGGCTGCCAATACCGCTGTCGAGGGCACGCTTCTCGGCTTCCACGCCATATTTGTTGATGGGAAGACCAGGACTTCCCTGATCCATACGGATAAAGGGAATACCAGTCTTCTGTTCCAGGTATTGTGCCACCAAGAGCGTCTCGCCAATGGTGGCGTGGCTCAGGTCTGCCACGTGATTCACGCGTGTAGCTTCCTCAACAAGTTCGTTGCTAAAAATCTTCATGAGTTTTTCTTTTTTACAGAACCAGCGGCGCAGCCACTATCAAACGCTTTAAGGTTAGCCTCGACGATGGCTTCACCCTTGCGGGCAAAGACAACAGAGATGGCTTGACGTAGTTGCTCCACGGTGAGAATCTCTATGTAGGGGGCTGCCATTCCTAGCAGTACCATGTTGGCTCCGCGTGCATTACCACAATCCTTTGCCACCGCTTCGATGTCGAGTTTCACGACACTGGGAAGTGCGTCCAACTCGGCTTGCATGGCTGTCTCATCGGGATAGTTGGGGATGTTGACGAAAGGAACGCTGTTGCTTACCACCGTGCCTTGGGGCGACAGATAGGATAGATAGCGTAGGCATTCCATAGGCTCCATGGAGATGATGACGTCGGCTCCGGCTTGGGGTATGAGGTCGCTCCAGATGGTCTCGGTACTTAGTCGTAGGTTGGATTGCACGTCACCGCCTCGCTGGCTCATTCCGTGCACCTCGGCTTGTTTCAGATAGATGCCAGCCTCGGTAGCGGCTTGTCCTATGATGGTTGCGATGGAGAGGATGCCTTGTCCGCCCACACCGCAAAGAATGATGTCTTTTTTCATGGGGTATTAATTCTTCTGTTTTCTAACTCTTCACCTTGTTCTCTCTTGCATGACGGGCAAAAGTCTGTATGCATTCGCGACGGGGAATGATAACGCTCACACCCTCGTAAGCAATCTCGTCACGGATGAGTTGCGCGATGGCAGGGATGTTCTTGGGTAGTGGCGTGACTACATGCAAGTGGTCGGGATCAACACCAAGTCCCTTGCAGATAGCCTCGTACTTGTTGAGTCCGGCAGAGTCTTGTCCGCCCGTCATACCCGTTGTGAGGTTGTCGCTGATGATGACGGTGATGGGACTGTTGTCATTGATGGCATCCAGCAAACCCGTCATACCGCTATGGGTGAAGGTTGAGTCGCCAATGACTGCAATGGCGGGACGCAAACCGGCATCGGCTGCACCCTTGGCCATGGTAATGCTGGCGCCCATGTCTACGCAACTGCTCAGTGCCTTGAATGGAGGCAAGGCTCCTAATGTATAGCAACCGATGTCGCCAAAGACGCGAGCGTCGGGATACTCGTCGATGATTTCGCGCAAGGCACCATATACGTCGCGATGTCCGCAACCCTGACAAAGCTGTGGAGGACGGGCTGCCAGGTTGGTGGCGGGAGCAAAGTGAGCCCCTTCGCTTTTGCCCAGTGCCGCAGCAACGTTATCGGGATTCAATTCACCGGTTCGGGGCAGGTCTCCTGTGAGACGACCCTTGACGGGATATCCTGTTCCCAACAATGCCTTCACATCCTGTTCCACCACAGGTTGACCATCCTCGATGACGAGAATGGCATCGTTCTCGGAAGCCAGTTGCTGAATCTGCTTCTGGGGGAGGGGATATTGACTTATTTTTAGGATATTGGCTTCGTTGCCCACGGCCTCTTTCACGTAGTTGTAGGCAATGCCACAAGCGATGATGCCAAGTTTGCCGTTGCCTCCCTTCTCTACCTTGTTTAATATTGAGCACTCGGCCGCCTCCTCCATAAGAGGTTGCTTGTCGAGCAGAGCGGCATACTTTTTACGGGCAATGCCAGGAAGCAATACCCATTGGTCGGTTGACGCTGAGAGGGGGTTCTGCTCACGTGCTTCGCCTATCTCCACGGCAGCACGGCTGTGCGCCAAACGTGTCACTATGCGTAGAAGGACGGGTTCCTTGAGCGTTTCGCTCAAATCGAATGCCATCTTCATCACATCGTAGCACTCTTGTTGGTTGCTGGGTTCGAAGATGGGGATGAGGGCAAACTTGCCATAGAAACGGCTGTCCTGCTCGTTCTGACTACTGTGCATGGATGGGTCATCGGCAGCCAAGACTACCAAACCGCCATTCACGCCTGTAATGGCGCTGTTGACGAAGGCATCGGCACATACGTTCATACCCACATGTTTCATGCATACCAAGGCACGCTTTCCGGCATAACTCATGCCCAGAGCACCCTCCATGGCAGTCTTCTCGTTGGTACACCAACGACTACGTATGCCACGTGCCACGGCTTCTTTATTGGTTTGAATAAATTCCGTGATTTCGGTGGAGGGAGTACCAGGATAGGCATACACACCGCTCAATCCGGCATGGATGGCACCCAGGGCAACTGCCTCGTCACCTAATAAAAGTTTCTTTTCCATAGTATTATTATTTACTATTTACTATTTAGCATTTGCAATGTACAAGCATTTTCCATGCACCATGTGGCATTGGCCATTTACAGAGTGAATCATTTGCCATGTGTCATTTACAGACTACAACCATTTGCCATTGAGATAATGTAGCCTTTGTAAGCACAAACAACAACAGGTTACGGGGTACAATTTCATGTGGTTGCCCATTTCCTTTGCCATTTCGATTCAGCATCTTTCGCTTGCAGAATTGTGCATGGCAGATTGTACCTGGTCGTTGATACAATGTTTATAGTTTTTCCAGCGCTTTGTCTTCCTCTTCTTCCATTATTTCGCGTTCGCCAGGCTCCTTGTCGTTGATGCCGCAAAGGTGGAGGATGCCGTGTATGATGACGCGATGCAGTTCGCGCTCGTAAGTGGCATTGAACTTGACGGCATTGGTGCGGACCGTATCGAGGGAGATGTAGATGTCGCCTGCTATGCGACTTCCCTCACTATAATCGAACCCAATATGGTCGGTGTAGTAGTCGTGCCCCACAAACTCGCGGTTGAGTTCAAGAATACGCTCATCGTCCACAAAGACGTAGTTGATGTCGCCAACCTTCAGACCGAAGGTGGCGGCTACCCGTCCAATCCAGTCAACCACCTTGGGTTGGTCTATGGCTGGCATCTCTATGTTCTGGACGTTGAAGGTAATCATTTTTCCGTTCTTGACTTTAAGTTTATCTATTGCAGTAATTCCACCGCTTTCTTTACCATCTCGTTGTCCTCGTAGATGATCTTGAAGTACTCCGACATGTCCCAGATGTCGCGGGCCGTCAAGGCCTTCAGCATACGCTTTATCTGAGGAATGGTAGCAGCGCGCTCCTCTTCATCTTTGGGAGTAATCTTCTGCTTCTTTGCCTCCTCGAAGAGCTTCTCTACCACGTCGTTGGGAATCTCGAAATTTGACTCGAATTCTTCGAATGTACCATACTGCTTGGACAGTTTCTTGCGGTTCTTGTCCATATAGTGCAGACTGGAATTGATGATAAGGCTCTTGGCCGAAAGCTCGCGGTAGAAGTGGGTGTAAATGGTGGTGTCGAGAGGAATGAAATAATCGGGCATGATGCCACCGCCACCATAAACGGTACGGTGCTCACGCAGGGTCTGGAACTTCAGGGAGTCGGGGAAATGTATGCTGTCAGCATTCATTAGCTCACCGTTGTTCAGACGGTTTATTACATCCATGTGGTAGTCCTCTTTTTTTCCCTTCTCATAAGGCTTCTGCACGCATCGGCCTGTAGGGGTGTAATAATGTGAGATGGTAAGTCGGATCATCGAACCATCGGGCAGGTCAATGGGGCGCTGTACCAGTCCCTTTCCAAATGAGCGACGACCTACTACGAGACCTCTGTCCTGGTCCTGAATGGCGCCGGTGAGAATCTCTGCGGCCGAAGCGCTATACTCATCAATCAGCACTACAATCTTTCCGGCAAAGAGGTTGTTGCCAGTACTGCGGAACTCCTGACGGGGTACGTTGCGACCTTTGGTGTAAACAATGAGGTCGTTCTTGTGCAGGAACTCGCTGGCAATATCAGCCGCCGCATTGAGATAACCGCCACCATTCTGCTGGAGGTCGATGATGAGCGACTCCATTCCCTTTGCTTTCAGTTCGTTGACTGCTTTTACAACTTCATCGTGAGTGGTTTGACCAAAACTGCTGAAGCGCACCAAACCGATGGTGGGAGTCACCATGAAAGCGGCATCAAGGGTGGTTACGGGAATCTTATCGCGTGTAACGGTAAAATATACAAGGTCTTTGATGCCTTCGCGCTTGATGCCCAGTTTTACCTTTGAACCTTTGGGACCACGAAGTCGACGCATAATCTCCTCACGCGACATCTTAACGCCGGCAATAGCGCTGTCGTTGACGTTCACGATGCGGTCACCGGCCAAGATACCCACGCGTTCTGATGGACCTTTTGAAACGGGTTGGATAACAAGCAGGGTGTCGTCGAGCATGTTGAACTGCACGCCAATGCCTTCAAACGAACCTTGAAGAGGCTCGTTGAGCGACTTGGTTTCCTTGGCATTTGTATAGGCTGAGTGTGGGTCGAGTTTAGACAACATGCCGTTGATGGCATCCTCTACCAGTTTGTCGCAGTCAACAGAGTCCACGTAGAAGTTGTTGGTCATCACGGTGGCCATGATGAGTTTGCGCATGGCTTCGTCCATCTTTTGCGATGACTGTGCCAAGGTACGGGTGGAGGTGAGTGCCGCTATGAAAGCGAGAACGATGTATGCTGTTAGTTTTTTCATTTTTATATTTGGTATATGCCCCAATGGGGTGGTTTTGGTGCTGCCCCGACGGAGAAACGTCGGGGACAGTGGCTGTTGTCATTTTGTTGTTGTCCGTTGTCCGCGGTTCGTTGTCCGTTGTCCGTTGTCCGCAGTTCGTTGTCTGTTGACTGTCGACATGAATGTCCCGTTGGGGATTATGCCATGAACTGGGTGGTGTCGTGCCCGAAGTGTTGGAGTTCGCGTACTACGCTACTGCTGATGCAGGCCAGTTCGGGACGGGCAAAGAGAACGACGGTTTCAATGTCAGAGAGCTTGCGGTTTACGTCAGCCATCTGCAGTTCGTATTCGTAGTCCTTGATGCTTCGTACGCTTCGCAGAATGGCACAGGCACCATGCTGTTTCGCCACCTCGATGGTGAGGTTGCTGTAGGCAATAACCTGTATACGGTCGTCATCGGCATAAAGGGCCTTGATGGCAGAAAGTCGGCTCTCGATGTCACCCTCAACAGCTTTCTGTTCGTTGTAACCGATGGCAATGATCAGCTTGTCAAAGAGTTGCAGACCACGCTCTACGATATCAGCATGGCCTTTGGTGAAGGGGTTGAAGGAACCGGGGAAAATGATAGTTCTCATATCTTATATTCTTTCTCGGTTTCAACGTCCTCTGCCAGGTCTTCTTCAATGACGAGGTTGTCGATGATGAAGTTCTGTCGCTCCATAGTGTTCTTGCCCATGTAGTATTCAAGGAGTTCGGCTACCTGGTCGCTCTTGTTGAGGGTAACCTGCTCCAATCGAATGTCGGGACCGATAAAATGACGGAACTCGTCGGGCGAAATCTCTCCCAAACCTTTGAATCGTGTGATTTCGGGATCGGGACCGAGGTCATTGATGGCCTGCAGTCGCTCTTCCTCGCTGTAACAGTATTGTGTCACGAAGTCGTTGACGAAACTTACGCTACGCTTGGGACCGCGAGCATTGTCGTCCTCCTCGTGTGTCTTCAGTTCCTGTTCCAAGGCTTCGAGTCTCTTCTTGCCGATCTTGCTCTTGCGGTTACGCACACGGAACAGAGGGGTTTGCAGGATGTAAACGTGTCCCTTCTTGATGAGGTCGGGGAAGAACTGAAGGAAGAAGGTGATCATCAGCAGACGGATGTGCATGCCGTCCACATCGGCATCGGTAGCCACGATGACCTTATTGTAGCGAAGCGTGTCGAGTCCGTCCTCGATGTCAAGAGCTGCCTGAAGCAGGTTGAACTCCTCATTCTCGTAGCACACCTTCTTGGTCATGCCAAAGCAGTTGAGTGGCTTTCCGCGAAGCGAGAATACTGCCTGGGTATTTACGTCGCGACTTTTTGTGATGCTTCCGCTGGCCGAGTCACCCTCGGTGATGAAGATGCACGACTCCTCCTTGAGGTCGCCCTTTGCATCGCAAAGGTGAACGCGGCAGTCGCGCAACTTGCGGTTGTGCATGTTGGCCTTCTTGCTCATCTCGCGAGCCTTTTTGGCAACGCCCGCCATGGCCTTGCGCTCGCGCTCGCTCTCCTGCGCCTTGGCTATGATGACCTCGGCTACGTCGGTATTGCGGTGCAGGTAGTTGTTGACCTGCTCCTTCACGAAGTCGCCGATGAACTTGTCGATGGAAATGCCGTCGTTGGGTGCCGTGGTGGTAGAGCCGAGCTTAACCTTTGTCTGGCTTTCAAAGACGGGTTCCTGAATATTGATACTGATGGCTGCCACGATGCCGTTTCGGATGTCGCTGTAATCGAATGACTTACCACTATATTCCTTGATGGCCTCGGCGATGTATTTCTTGAAGGCAGCCTGATGCGTACCACCCAGCGAAGTGTGCTGACCGTTGACAAACGAGTAATACTCCTCGCCATTCTGACGGCAATGGGTAAAGGCAATCTCGATGTCTTCGCCCACGATGTGCACCACGTCGTAGAGTGGGTTGGCAGTCATGCGGTCGCTCAGCAAGTCGCTCAAACCATTGCGCGATGCGATGCGGTTGCCATTGAAGATGATGGTCAGTCCTGTGTTCAGGTATGTATAGTTGCGCAACTTCTCGTTGATGAATTCGTTGCGGAAAGAGTAATGCTTGAAGAGCGAACTGTCGGGCTCAAAGTAAATGTATGTGCCGTTCTCCTCGGTTGTCTCCTCGGTGACGTCACTCTTCAGTATGCCTTGCTCAAATACAGTGCGACGAACTTGTCCGTCACGGAAGCTATGTGCTTCAAAATGAAGGCTCAACGCATTGACGGCTTTCAAACCCACACCATTCAGACCCACACTCTTTTGGAAAGCCTTTGAGTCGTACTTACCACCAGTGTTGAGCATGGATACGGCTTTGACCAGACTGCCCAAGGGGATGCCTCGTCCGTAGTCGCGGATACTGCATCGCAATTGGTCGGTAATCTCCACATCGATACGCTTTCCGGCTCCCATCTTGAACTCGTCGATGCTGTTGTCGATGACCTCCTTCAGCAATACATAGATTCCGTCGTCTGTTTGTGAACCGTCGCCCAGTTTTCCGATGTACATACCAGGGCGGAGACGCAGGTGCTCCATGTCGGAGAGGTGCCGGATATTGTCTTCGGTGTAGTTGACAGAGGAACCGTTAGGTGTTCCTGCCTCTGAACCATTGGAGAGTTTATTTTCGTTTTCTGTTTTTTTTCCGTCTGCCATAGTATCGTTGTTTGCATTTCGCATGGACTTCCCGCAGAAATCCATGGATGGGGCTTACAATGCCTTCTTGTAACAATTTCTCTTCTTGTGGATCTCGCACTCCAGGTACGCCCACTGGTCCTGACTCTTGTTGTTGTCCTCGAGTTGCAGGTGTGTCTCACCCCACTTGAAGCCCATTGACACGCCGATGGGAATGAGGTCGGCGAAAAGTAGCGAATTAACGCCCTTGCCTTGGTATTCTGGCACAACGCCAACAAGCAGGAGGTCGAGATATTCAGAACGGCAGCTTTCCAGCTTCATGGCGCGAAGCAGATGCCACCAGCCGAAGGGGAACAACTTGCCCTTGGCTTTTTGCAGGGCATAAGAGAGTGATGCCATACCGACACCCATTGCAACTACGTCGCCTTGCTCGTTCTCAACGATGGTGAGCAGTCGCATATCGATGAAACGAAGGTATGCCTCGGCGTAAGAGTACACCTGGCGCTTGCTCAATTCGCTGAAACCGTAGAGGGGAGCGTATGCCTTGTTGATGACGTTGAATATCTTCTCGATATAGTTTCCTTCCTTGATTTCCTTGAAACTCTTGAACTTTTTGACATGCAAGTTGAAACGCTTCTTCACAACCTCTGCAATGCGGAAGAACTTTTCGTCCTGTGCCTCATGTCCGGCGTGAGGAATGGTCACTTTGCGCTCTACCCATCCCACTTCTTTCTCGAATCCGAGTTTTTCCATGTGGACGGGGTAGTAGGGGTAGTTGTATATCGTGGCCATGGTGCTCAGTTGGTCGAAACCTTCGATCAGCATGCCCTCGGGGTCCATGTCGGTAAAGCCGAGCGGACCTACCACGTTCTCCATGCCACGCTCCTTGCCCCATTGGCTCACAGCATCGATAAGCGCCTTGCTTACCTCGATGTCATCAATGAAGTCAATCCAACCGAATCGTACATTCTTGACATTCCACGTCGTGTTGGCCTTGTCGTTGATGATGGCAGCCACGCGTCCCACAATCTTTCCGTCCTTGTAGGCCAGGAAAAGTTGTGACGAGCAGAATTCGTAGGCTGCATTCTTCTTGGGGTTGAATGTGTCGAGCGTGTCCTCCAAAAAGTCGGGCACGGCATATTTGTTGTCTTTGTATAGTTCGTAGTTGAAACGGA
The DNA here is from genome assembly GCA_045643405.1 of Bacteroidaceae bacterium. GTDB lineage: Bacteria > Bacteroidota > Bacteroidia > Bacteroidales > Bacteroidaceae > Physcousia. Next base: position 12,738 of record JAZUKS010000149.1, read on the forward strand.
TGAATTGTTTTAACTCCTTTTTTGTTTCAACAGCTTTGATGGTTATCTGAGAATTACTCATCGAGTTTTTGTTTGATTGTTACGGGCAAAATTTGTTTCACAAAGGTACATAAATTTGGCGGTTTTTATGTATTTTTTGCTCTTTTTTGTATTTTTTTAAATATAATATGTAAAAAAAGCGCGAAAAGGTTTGGTAAAATGTATAAAACAATATAATTTTGCCTACTCATTGTGTGTAAGTCAGTAGATTTGCACAGCAATGTGATGCATAGAAAACCAAAATAACGAGTAAGTTTCAAAACCAAAATAGTCAAAACAATCAATAAATTATAAACAAATTATTTATGAAAAGTTTGAAAAGACTCTTTACCGTAGTTCTGGCAGCAAGCATGGCTGCTGCTCCTGCAATGGCTCAGAACGCAGAGGATGATGGTCTCGACTACCAGCGTTTCCCCCACATGTTTGTGGGCGTTCAGGGTGGCGTTCAGACCACATTTACAAATTACAACAACTTGAAGTTGATCACCCCCACCGCAAGTGTTAGCTTCGGCGCATGGTTCACTTCTGTGGTAGGTGCTCGTCTGCACGTAAATGGTTTGTGGAATCAGGGTGGAATCAAGACTGCTGTCAGCGACAACAAGTACGATTACAAGTATGTTACTACTGACCTCGACTTGATGGTGAACCTTTGCACTCTCTTCGGTCAGAAGAATTACTATCCCCTCAACGTTTACCTGATTGGTGGTATCGGTTTGAATACTGCTTGGGATAACGACGATGCTTATTCAATGAAGAGCGCAATGCCCTTCGCATGGAAGGACACTCGTTTGAGCCACAATGCTCGCATTGGTGCTCAGCTCGACTATAACATCACCAAGAACTTGAGCGCAAACCTCGAGATTGCTGCCAACAGCCTTTCTGACCGTTACAACAGCAAGGTTTGCAGCAAGGACGATTGGCAGATGACCGCTCAGATCGGTATTGCTTATAAGTTTGGTTTCAAGAAGTCTGCTCCCATTGTTTTGGAAGACCTTATTCCTGAGCCCGAACCCGTAGAGACATGGGAAACCGTTATCGATACAACTTGGTATGATGACATCACCTACCGTGATGTTGTTAAGGAGGGTGACATCGACAAGCGCATCTTCTTCAACATTGCTGCCAGCGACGTTGAGAGCACCGATGCTCAGATTGAGGCTGTTGCTAACTTCCTGAAGGAGGTTCAGAATGGCGAGATCATCATTACCTCTTTCGCAGATAAGGGTACCGGTAATCCCAAGAAGAACATGGGTTACTCTAAGTCACGTGCAGAGAAGACCAAGAAGGCTCTTGTCGCTAAGGGTGTTGATCCCAAGATGATCAAGAAGGTAGAGTGGAAGGGTGATACCGTTCAGCCTTATCCCGATGACAACGACAAGAACCGTCTTAGCATCATTACCGGTCACGGTATCTACAAGCAGCAGGAAGAGGTTGTAACCAGAAAGTTCAAGACCAACGAGCGCCGTGTGAAGAAGGTGCTTCCTCCCGATGCTGACGAGGTAGAGCGCGTTCGCAAGGCAAACGAGGAGATTATCCAGAAGGCTAAGTCAATCCGCGCAAAGCTCACTGAGGCTCAGAAGGAGCAGATGCGTAAGTATGACGAGTACTTGGCTAAGATCAAGCGTTAAAAACAGGTTCAACATCCAAGATTCTTGGATTGACTGAAAGATAATGCAAGAGGGTTGCACATGAAGTGCGACCCTCTTTTTTGTGACTGTGCTCGGCATAATCATTTTCTGTCGGGTATAATTTGTTAGGCGCCAGGCATACGTGCGATTCGCAACTGCCAGGAATCATTTGATTCTTGTCCATAAAACTTCCTTACATTATTATACACTCTTCTTGCGTATAGCATCAGTCCTGTCTCTAAGGTGCTTCTAATTATATTTCAATCAAAACCTAATTAAATTACAATTAAACTACAATATTATTTAAGAAAAATTGGACTTTCATTGGACTTTGATTGGAGTTTGATTGGACTTCGAGTACACACACCTAAGAGGAAACTTGCAGAATGGTTAGGGAAAGACAAGACAGGGGGTGGGGACGGACGAATGGCGATGAGTTCATGAAAAAAATATACGCCTTACGTTGCGTGAACGTAAAGCGTATATGAGGACGTATCTCTTGAAAAGAGAGTACTTTGTGTTAGTGGCGGAGACTAATCGATGGTAATTGAATTGAGCAATTCAAGTTTTCCGTCATCAATCAGTTTGATGATGAGTTCGCCGAAGAGGGTGTTCTGCCATGCAAACCATTTGCGTGTGAACTTGCTGGCATCGTCCTTGTGGAACGACTCGTGCATGAAGCCCGTTTCAGCCTCGGTGTTCATCAGCATTTCGATGCATTCCTTGATTTCGCGGTCGTCGTTACTGGTAAAGCAACGCATCATGATGCTCATCTGCCAGGGCATGTCAAAGCCAATGTGTGGTCCGCCAATGCCTTCGCCTGCCTGACCACGGAAGAAGTAGGGATTGTCTTCGCTCCACACAAAACGACGGGTATTGCGATAGATTTGGTCTTTCTCGGATACATCGCCCATATAGGTCAAGGACAGTAACGAGGGCACGTTGGCATCGTCCATGATGAGTTGGTTGCCATATCCGTCTACCTCGTAGGCATAAATCATGCCATACTTGGGATGGTTGTAGATGGCGTAACGCTGAAGGGCATCGTACACCTCGTCGGCAATGTCGTTGCAATGCTTTGCCAGGTCTTTTCTCTTGTTAACCACTTCCAGGATCTCGGCAGCATGGTGCAACTGTGTAACGGCCATAAAGTTGCTGGGGATATGGAAGAGGAAGGTTGTGGCATCGTCGCTGGGACGGAAAGCCGAGGCGATGAGGCCAATAGGACGGATGGGGGCACCATAGCCATCGTTGATCATACTGTCGGAGGCACGTTCGGTCTTACGCTGGAAGCGGTAGTTGCCATGCCCCTCCCTGCGTTGCTGGTCGCGCAATGTGTTTATGATGTGGCTGATGGCCTCAATCCATGTCTCGCCAAAGATGCTGTCGTCGCCTGTCTGCTTCCAGTATTCGTAAGCCAGTCGCAGTACGTAGCAAGGTGAGTCGAGTTCCCACTTGCGCTCGTGCAACTCGGGAATCATGTCTGTAAGGTCGCTCATCCAATCGCCATCCTCGCGCACTCCGTAGTTGAAGGCGTTGGCGTAACAGTCGATGTTGATGCACCTGAACTGTCGCAACAGCACGCCAGCCAGCATACGGCGAAGATGCTCGTCTTTCTTGGCCAGGCGGACGTAGGGGAAGACCTGAGCGCCTGAGTCGCGCAACCACATGGCGTGTATGTCGCCGGTAAAGACAAAGGTGTCGGGATTTCCGTCATCATCGCTCTCCTCGTAGTGTACCGTGGTGTCGAGCGTGTTGGGGAAGCAGTTGCTGAACATCCAGGTCAGCTTGCGGTTGGACAGTTTTGCCGATACCTCTTTGATTTTTTCCTCAACGGCCTCGCTCCTGAAGAGGCGACTGTTCTTCTCGGGACGCTGGCTCCTGCGTATCTTGATCTGACTGGGAATGTTGTCGTCTGGTTGTGCGCAAGCCGTATTGTTGCTGGTATTCAGTGCATTGGCTTGCAAAGAGAAGGTCAGTGCCAATGCGGGTATAATGAGTCTCATACGTTGGTTCGCAAATTAAGTTTTTTGAATGTAGATAGTGTGATTTCAGCCAATGGCAATCAGTTGAATCTCGAAGATAAGGGTAGAGTTGCCTGGGATGTCGCTACCCATAGAACGACTGCCATAACCCATCTCGCTGGGGATGTACACCATCCAGTGGTCGCCGATGTGCATGTTGACGAGGGCAATCTGGAAACCGCTAATGAGTTGGTTGACGCGGAATGCCTCGGGACAACTGCGGGTAAATGAATTGTCGAAAACCTTGCCGTTGATGAGCGAACCCTTGTAGTGGCAAGTGGCAATGCTACGTGGCGTTACTTCGCCTTCGCCGTTACCGCTTTCCAGTACCTTGTAGAGTACGCCACCACGCAATTCCTTCACACCCTCTTCTTTGCGGATGTCGATGAGGAACTGCTCGTTGTCTTTCTTGTATTGTTCTTTCTTACTCATGTTTACTTAGTATTTCCTTGAATTCTTTCATTCCTTCGCTGGCCCCTTTCCGTATGTGGGTGAAACTGCTTGCGCTGTTCCATTGAACCGGCTGTGGGTCAATGAGGTAGATGGGTGTATCCTGTGGCACATAGTTCAGCAGTCCGGCGGCTGGGTAGACATTGAGACTTGTGCCAATGACAAGGTAGATGTCGGCCTTGCTTGTCTCGATGATGGCAGGTTCTATTTCGGGAACTGCCTCGCCGAACCACACGATGAAGGGGCGCAACTGACTGCCGTCTTCTGCTTTGTCTCCTATCTTTATTTCAAGATTGTCGGGCGGAAGGGTTTTGATGTAGCGAGGGTTGTTGGGGTCGGCACTACTGGTTACCTTCATCAGTTCACCATGAAGGTGTATGATGCGCTTTGAACCAGCCCTTTCGTGCAGGTTGTCAACGTTTTGCGTGATGACGGTAATATCGTAGTCCTTTTCCAGTTCGGCCAGGATGCGATGCCCTTCGTTGGGGTCAACCGTGGGCAGTTGCTTGCGTCGCTCGTTATAGAAGCGTGTCATCAGTTCGGGGTCACGGTACCACCCTTCGATGCTGGCAACATCCTCCACGTTGTATTGTTCCCACAATCCATTATTGTCGCGGAACGTACTGATTCCGCTCTCGGCACTCATTCCGGCGCCGGTCAAAACAACAAGTTTCTTCTTCATGGTCAATGTGTTCTTTGTGCAGATATTCAGGTGGATTCCTCCTGATAAAACAAGCACTTTATTATTATAATGTGCAAAAATATCAAAAAAAATGCTAATGCGCAAAATTATTATTAACTTTTCAATTGCTAATTATCAATTATTTCGTACTTTTGCAACCGAATTTTTAAAAACGTATTATTTAGATGAACAAGATTAGTTATGCTTTGGGCCTCGGTATTGGCCAGCAACTGAAGAGTATGCACATTGACGGATTTAGTGTAGAGGACTTTACCCGTAGTATCAATGACGTATTGAATGGCAACCCCACAGAGATGGATGCCCGTGCGGCTCAGCAGATGCTGAACGAGTATTTTGAGAACAAGGCTAAGGAAGATGCACAGCAGACCATTGCAGAGGGTGCGGCCTTCCTGAAGGATAACGGTGAGCGCGAGGGTGTTGTCACCACAAAGAGCGGTTTGCAGTATGAGGTGCTGACCGAGGGTACTGGTAAGAGCCCCAAGGCAACCGACAAGGTGCGTTGCCACTATGAGGGTAAGTTGCTCGACGGTAGCGTATTCGACAGCAGTTACCAGCGTGGTGAGCCTGCAGACTTCGGATTGAATCAGGTTATTGCCGGTTGGACCGAGGGTGTGCAGTTGATGAAGGAAGGTGCCAAGTATCGCTTCTTCATTCCCTACCTCCTGGGTTACGGCGAGCGTGGTGCTGGTGCAAGCATTCCTCCCTATGCAACTTTGATTTTCGACGTTGAGTTGATCAAGGTTCTTTAATGTTTTGGTGTTTCGGTAAAAGGAAAAAGCATAAAATAACAAAATAAAGAAATGAAAAAGATTTCAATGGTATTGGCTGCAGCTGCAGCCATTGTAATGAGTTCTTGCGGTGGTAGCAAGGCTCCTAAGGCAACCTTGGCAAACGATGTTGACTCATTGTGCTATGCTTATGGTGTAGGTCAGGCTCAGGGTTTCAGCGAGTATGCTTTCTCGGAGAGAGGCTTGAATATTGATTCTGCTTATAGCGAAGAACTTATCAAGGGTATTCTTGATGGTGCAAACCTTAACGGTTCAGAAAGCAAGAATGCATATTTTGCAGGTGTGGCTATCGGCCAGCAGTTACGTAACTCTGTTAAGAAGGGTTTGACTTATGAGATCTTCGGTCCTAACGCTGATTCTACTCAGGTAGCCAATCTTAACGATTTCGTGGCAGGTTTCATCGGTGCTTTGAAGGGTGATACTACTATCATGAGTCCCGTTGGCATTGACATGAGAATTCGCACTATGTTGAGCGATGTAAAGGCTAAGGCTATGAAGGCTCAGTATGGTGAGTACCAGAAGCAAAACGAGGAGTATATGAAGAACATCGCCAAGGCTGACAGCGTTCAGAAGTTGCCCAACGGTGTTTGCTATAAGGTTCTTGTTGAAGGTAAGGGTGCAATTCCTACCAAGGAAGACCGTGTAAAGGTAAATTATGAGGGTAAGACCATCGACGGCAATGTGTTCGACAGCAGTTACCAGCGTAACGAGCCCGTTGAGTTTGGTGTAAGCCAGGTTATCAGCGGTTGGACTGAAGCCTTGATTAACATGCCTGTTGGTAGTAAGTGGATTCTGTACATCCCCTCTGAGGCAGCTTATGGCGCTCAGGATACTGGTGGTCCCATCAAGCCTTTCTCTACCTTGATCTTCACCGTAGAGTTGCTCGATATTGTAAAGTAAATCGATTTTTCAAAGATAGTCAGACAACGGGAAAAGCATCTTTCGGTTTTTCCCGTTGTTGGCGTAAACATAGGATAGAAAATGAAGACATTAAGATTTATTCTTATAATGGCTGCGGCAATGGCTTGTACCGTTTCCATGGCCAAGGAAAAGAAGTCAAAGAAGAAGAATGCAGCTCCTGTTGAGGTGGTAGACACCGTAAGCGCAGATGTGTTCAGTTTCCATATCGGTCGTGCTAACACCAATGGCTTGAAGCAGTATCTCGTTCAGCGTATGGGCATTGATACCGCTTACATTGCAGACTTCATGAAGGGTTTTGATGCTCAGGTGCTGACCGAGGCAGACAAGCGTGCCAAGGCTCGTTTGGCTGGTATTGAGATTCGTCAGCAGGTAGATGAGCAGGTTATTGCCAGCATCAACAAGCAGATCAACGATTCTGTTGCTACCTTGAATGCTGCAGAGTTTGTACGTGGTTTCCGTGCAGGAGTCTTGGGCGAGGATGTTCCAGGCATCAGCATGGACAGCACTCATGTGCTGGTTGAGAAGCAGATGGAATACTACTCTAAGAGTAAGTATTCGGCTACCATCAAGGCTGGCGAGGAGTTCTTGGCAAAGAATGGCAAGAACAAGGACGTGGTAACTACCGCAAGCGGTTTGCAGTACAAGGTACTGACCAAGGGTACCGGTGATATTCCTACTGCCAGCGACCGTGTCAAGGTTAACTACCGTGGTACTTTGCTCGATGGAACAGAGTTCGACAGCAGTTACAAGCGCAACGAGCCTGCTACCTTTGGTTGCAACCAGGTTATCAAGGGTTGGACCGAGGCTTTGACCTTGATGCCTGTGGGTAGCAAGTGGATGCTTTACATCCCCTACAGTCTGGCTTACGGCGAGCGCGAGGCTGGTAAGATTCCTCCCTACAGCACCCTGATTTTCGAGGTAGAGTTGCTCGAGATTGTAAAGTAATATTGAGAAAATATGGCAAAAAGACACCGAAAGTTACTTCCGGTGTCTTTTTTTTGCGTAAATTAGGGTGACATATTGATATTTTGTGTATCTTTGCCAAGATTAACATAACATTTTTTTATGGAAAAGATTGACAATCTGGATAAAAAGATTCTTGAGATTATCTCGAATAACGCTCGTATCCCATTCAAAGATGTGGCTGCTGAGTGTGGTGTAAGTCGTGCTGCTATTCATCAGCGTGTACAGCGTCTTATTGACATGGACGTTATTGTTGGTTCGGGATACCATGTAAATCCTGTTAGTCTGGGTTATAATACTTGTACGTATATCGGCATCTCGCTCGAGAAGGGTTCTATGTACAAGAAAGTGTGCGAGGAATTCGAGAAGATTCCTGAAATTGTGGAGTGCCATTTCACCACGGGTCCCTACACTATGTTGATTAAGTTGTATGCTCGCGACAATGGTGACCTGATGGACTTGCTTAACAACCGTATTCAGGAAATCCCTGGTGTGATGTCAACCGAAACCCTGATTTCGTTGAAGCAGAGCATCAAGAAGGAAGTTCCCATCGGTCGTCAGCAGGCTGAGAAGGTGCCCTCGATGGAGGAGGACTGGCGTAAGATCAACGACTAATGAACTTCAACTGGAAGGAGACATACGACGAACGACACAGTTCGTTTCCCGGCTATCAACCTACTCCGCTCATCGGTATTACTGGTAACTTTGGCAGTAAGGGGTGCGAGTTGGCCGAGGGTTACTACCGCTCAATTGTTGAGGCAGGTGCTACACCCGTGGTCATTCCTCCATATGCCAATGCCGATGCTCTGGGTACATTGTTGGACAGGCTCGATGGCTTGATGCTTTCGGGTGGTGCCGACATCAATCCGCTTTATACGGACGAAGAACCTTTGCCCGCACTTCACGGTATCAATCCTAAGCGTGATGCCATGGAGATGTTGCTTGTCAGGATGGCGTACGATCGCCAGTTGCCCATATTGGGCATCTGCCGAGGCATACAGGTGCTGGCAACGGCACTTGGTGGTTCTGTTTGGCAGGACTTGGCTACGCAGTACATCCCTTCCGTAAAGGGTGAACCGGTAACGCTCATCAAGCATAGTCAGGATTTGGACCGTGGCATTGCCTCGCACACCGTGACAATAGACGAGACTTCTACCTTATATAATATAATGAAGAAGTCCACACTTGCCGTTAACTCTTTCCATCATCAGGCTGTCAGGGATGCCGGACCGCATCTGCGCATCACGGCTTACAGCAAGGATGGCGTCATCGAAGCAGTAGAAAGCAACGAGTACAAGAGTCTCTTGGGTGTGCAATGGCATCCCGAGTGTTTTGTGCTGGAAGGCGACGACTGCATGATGCCGATTTTCAAGTGGCTGGTAGATGAGTCGCGACTGTTTGCCAGAACGAGACGATTGCATCAGCACATCCTTACGCTCGACAGTCATGAAGATACGCCTATGTTCTTTGAGCAGGGTGTGCGCTTTGATCATCGCGATGAGCATGTACTCGTTGACCTTCACAAGATGAAGGAGGGTATGCTTGATGCGGGTATCATGGTGGCTTACCTGCCCCAGAAAGAACGTGATGAGGCATCGCTCAGGCAGGCTACGGAATATGCCGACAGTGTGCTTGACCAACTTGAGACGATGGTAGGTGCACATCCAGATAGTGTGGCCATTGCCTATACGCCCGATGACCTTTATCGCTTGAAGCGTGAGGGTAAGAAGGCAGTTATGATGGGCATTGAGAATGGTTACGCTATCGGAAAGGATATTGCCAATGTAGAGCATTTCCGCAAGCGTGGCATCGTGTACATGACACTCTGCCACAATGGCGACAATGATATCTGTGACTCTGCAAGGGGCAACGCCGAACATGGTGGGTTGAGCGATTTTGGTAGACAGGTGGTACGCGAGATGAACCGTCTGGGCATCATGGTAGACCTCAGCCATGCTGCTGAGTCCTCATTCTGGGATGCTCTTGAACAGAGTACTACTCCCATCGTGTGCAGTCACAGCAGTTGTCGTGCACTCTGCGACCATCCACGCAACCTTACAGACAAGCAGATGAAGGCATTGGCAGACAAGGGTGGCGTGATGCAGGTAACCATCTATCATGGTTTCCTGGTAAAGGACGGTCCTGCTTCATTGCAGGATGTGGTGCGTCACATCAACCATGCTGTTGAGGTAATGGGCATTGACCATGTAGGTATCGGTACAGACTTCGATGGAGACGGTGGAGTGCCCGGTGTGGCAAGTGCCAGTGAATTGCCCAACCTGACTCGTGCCTTGCTTCGCGAAGGTTATTCGGCACAGGATTTGAGAAAACTGTGGGGAGAGAACTTCCTGCGTGTGATGAGACTGTGTCAAGAGGTTTGAAAATTGGGGAGGATACGGTATTCTCCTTCTTAATAATATAAAGATTTAACTATGAGATATTTACTTCTTGTTGTAGCATCTTTGCTTTTTATATCGTGCGGTGGTAAGCAAAAGGATAGTGTGGAAAAGGCAGATACCATTGCTTTGGCTGCTTGTCCGCAGTTTGTTGCCGATAGCGCCATGAAGTATATCAACGACCAGTGTGCTTTCGGTCCACGTGTTACCGGTACCGAGGCGCATCGTTTGTGTGGCGACTATATCGTTGAAAAGTTCAAGACTTTTGGTTGCACCGTGACCGAACAAACCGCCGAACTGACGGCATACGACGGCAAAAAACTGCCCGGTCGTAACATTATTGCAAGCATTAATCCCGAGAGCCTTGACCGCATCATGATTTGTGCGCATTGGGATTGCCGTCCCTGGGCAGACCATGATCCCGATGAAGCTAATTATCACACTCCTATCCTGGCTGCTAATGATGCCGCCAGTGGTGTGGCAGTCATGTTGGAGATGGCACGTGCCATGCAACAGATGCCTGTGAAGTTCGGTGTTGATTTTATCTGCTTTGATGCCGAGGACTGGGGCATGCCCGACTGGGATGAGGATAAGTACGATAATGCCATGGATTCTTGGTGCTTGGGTTCCACCTATTGGGCACGCAATCCACACAAGGAGAACTATGAGGCACGTTATGGTGTTCTGCTCGATATGGTAGGCGGTCGTGGTTCGCAGTTTGCCAAGGAGGGTGTGTCGGTGTACTATGCCCAGACTGTAGTGGAAATGCTTTGGCATTTGGCAGGACAGATTGGTTATGGTTCATATTTCCCCTTGAAGGAAGGTGGTAACGTACAGGATGACCATGTACCCGTTAACCAGATTGCAGGTATTCCCTGTATCGATATTATTCCTCATTTTGAGCAGGGACCCAGCAGTTTCGGTCCTACCTGGCATACGGTATCTGATACGCCCGAGAATATTGATCCTGCAGTCCTGAAGGCTGTGGGCCAGAGTGTGATGCAGATGCTGTACAACGATAACGGCAAGTAGTCTCTGTCGTGACCGGTAGCATTGAACCGGTTTCGTGCTGGGCTGCCGATGGGACGAAGATTGTACATTGAAATGTAAAATTGTAAATGACATTATGACAATTAACGAAATACAAGACGAGGTTATTGAAGAGTTTGGCGACTTTGAGGATTGGATGGACAAATACCAGTTGCTCATTGATTTGGGCAATGAACAGCAACCTCTTGATGCGCAATACAAAACGGAGCAGAATCTCATTGACGGCTGTCAGAGTCGCGTATGGCTGCAGGCAGATATGGTGGACGGAAAGGTGGTCTTCCAGGCAGAGAGCGATGCGCTGATTGTCAAGGGTATCGTAGCTTTGCTCATCCGTGTGCTCTCTGGTCATACGCCCGATGAGATTATCGATGCCGACCTATACTTTGTGGAGCAGATAGGTTTGCGTGAGCATCTTTCTCCAACCCGCAGTAATGGTTTGCTGGCTATGCTTAAGCAGATGAAGCTTTATGCCTTGGCATTCAAGGCAAAAGCATAAGTCTGCCTTGTGAAAACCACCATAAGATAGAGTTGTATGATAAGAGTAGGTATTCTTGTATTGTTTGCCTTTTGTCTGTTGGGATGGACTTCCTGCAAAGACGGAAAGCAGTATTATTATACTCCCACGCTTGATGTGCAGGTTCAGGGAGGTACGCGAGGAGAAATAAGTGCTCCCCTCAATACTTCCGATGATGAGTATACTCCATATCAAGGTTCCCCTTATTGGGGAGAGGGTGGCAAGTCTGCCAACTCACATTATACCCGTTACGATAGTGAAGACCGCAACCTGAATTATTATCGCGGTCAGGAAGAGTAGACCCACCCACACCTACAAAAGCATGAAGATTGGTAATTTGGAATTTGGTCCGTACCCTGTTTTTCTGGCTCCTATGGAGGACGTGACAGACATCGGTTTTCGTCTGCTGTGCAAGCAGATGGGGGCTGCTATGGTCTACAGCGAGTTTGTGGCAGCCGATGCTCTTGTCCGTATGGTCAACAAGAGTTTGCAGAAACTACAGGTATGTGAGGAAGAACGCCCTGTTGCCATTCAGATATACGGTAAGGATGTTGATAATGTGCGTGAGGCAGCCCGTATCGTGGTAGACCAGGCGCATCCCGACGTGCTTGACCTCAATTTTGGATGCCCGGTGAAAAAGGTGGCAGGAAAGGGTGCCGGAGCGGGAATGTTGCAGAACATTCCCCAATTGCTGGCCATCACAAAGGCGGTTGTCGAGGCTGTCGACGTACCGGTTACGGTAAAAACCCGCTTGGGATGGGACCAGGAGCACCAGGTGATTGTAGATTTGGCGGAACAGTTGCAGGACTGTGGTATACAGGCCCTTACGATTCATGGGCGTACACGCGCCCAGATGTATACAGGCGAGGCAGATTGGACGTTGATAGGTGAGGTGAAGAATAACCCCCGCATGCACATCCCCATCATTGGCAATGGTGATATCACCACTCCCGAAAGAGCCAAGGAATGCTTTGACCGTTATGGAGTGGATGCAGTGATGATTGGACGCGCTACATTCGGACGGCCATGGATATTCCGCGAAGTACAGGAATACCTGCATCCGGAATTGCCCAAAACGGATATGAGTGTGGCGTGGAAGATGAACATCCTGAAGGAACAGGTTAAGCAGAGCGTTGCACGCATTGATGAGTACCGAGGCATCCTTCATGTTCGTCGTCATCTGGCTGCAAGTCCGTTGTTTAAGGGCATTCCCAACTTCCGCGATACGCGTATTGCAATGCTACAAGCAGAGACGGTTGACAGTCTGTTTGCCATTCTTGATGAGATTGGCGAGCGCTTAATGGCCGAATTTGCTAAATAATCAGTGAATTATTTGCTACAGAGCAAAAAAAGAGGTAATTTTGCAAAAGTTTAGTAATTTTATATTTTATGAAAAAAATAAATCCTAAGAAACTGTTTGTGTTTTTAGGTGTTGCGGCAGTGATTGGAGTCGCTGTTTATTTCATCTTTTTCTTCCAAACCACTATGGGGTTCGGTCAGGAGCAGTTGGACATTATGAAGCAGGCAAAAGTCGAATACGAGAAGCAGAAAGGAACTGTTGCTGCCGATGGTGCCATCCAGAACCTGAACCAGGCTCTTTTTGAGGTGCGTAAAAAGTATCAAGAGGTTAAGGCTGACAATGACTTGGAGACTGCCAAGGAGTTCAAGGACCTGGTTTACCCAACCTACACGGAATTGAAGAAACTGGTTGAGGACTATACCGAAGAAGAGGTTGAGGATTTGGATTGATAACGAATCGCACGTTTCTTCGTATTGTTAAAAGACTACACGTTGTCTCAATCTGAGTAAACTACTTGTTGGATATTTCATCATTTATTCATCCTCCACTTTGCTCCTTCCAATCTACACTTAGCATGAATCGTTGTGATTTTGAAATAATGGCACCTGTCGGTTCGCCCGAATCATTGGCTGCTGCTTTACGTGCAGGTGCCGACAGCATATACTTTGGAATTGAGAATCTGAACATGAGGGCTCATTCGGCCAGCACGTTCAGTATTGACGACCTTCATCGTATCAGTGAGGAATGCCGTTTGTGTGGCGTGAAGAGCTATCTCACAGTCAACACTATCATCTACGGAGAGGATCTGCCCTTGATGCGCCAGATACTGGACGCTGCCAAGAAGGCGGGCATCTCTGCCGTGATTGCCAGTGATGTGGCCGTTATGAATTACTGCCGTGAGATAGGCCAGGAAGTTCATCTCAGCACACAACTTAACATCAGTAACATAGAGGCGCTGAAGTTCTATGCTCAGTTTGCCGACGTAGTCGTGCTGGCTCGTGAGTTGAACGTGGAGCAAGTGACGGAAATCTACAAGCAGATTGTGGAGCAGAACATATGCGGTCCCAGTGGTAAACTGATACGCATTGAGATGTTTTGTCACGGAGCGCTCTGCATGGCAGTGAGCGGAAAGTGCTATCTCAGTCTTCAGAATATGGGCCGTTCTGCCAATCGCGGTGAGTGCATGCAGATTTGCCGTCGTGGATACACGGTTCGTGACCGTGAAACAGACATCGAACTGGATATTGACAACAAGTACATCATGAGTCCCAAGGACTTGAAGACCATCGGGTTCATCGATCGTTTGATGGATGCCGGTGTCCGTGTGTGCAAGATTGAGGGTCGTGCTCGTGGAGCAGAGTACGTTGATACGGTGGTACGTTGCTACCGTGAGGCTATTGATGCCGTATTGGCCGACAAGGCAAGTGGTCAGGCAGATGTGGCTTTCTCGGAAGAGAAGAAAGAGGAGTGGGACAAGCGTCTCAGCACGGTTTTCAATCGTGGTTTCTGGGATGGCTATTATCAGGGACAGCGACTCGGAGAGTGGAGCAATAAACCTGGTTCGGTTGCTACCGAGAAGAAAGTGTATTGTGCCAAAGGTATTCGTTACTACAGCAAACTTCAGGTTGCAGAGTTCAAGATAGAAGCATCACCATTGCGTGTGGGCGACCGTATCCTTATAACAGGACCCACAACGGGTGCTTTGTATATGACGGTGGATGAGATACGATACGACCTCAAACCTGTGGATGAGGCCCGTCAAGGGTGGCGTGTCAGCATCCCTGTAGAGAGAAAGATTCGTCCGAGTGATAAACTATATATATTGGTAGACAATGATAAATGATGTGTTGACAAAAGCCGTAAGTCAGTTGTCAGATACAGCCACGCTGAAAGGACTTTTTCACGAGCATCGCGACAACGCTCCTCTGCCTTCGGGTAAGGACCTAAGCACAATTGTTGAATTGTGCCGTTCTATATTGTTTCCAGGTTTCTATGGCGTGTCGACCATCAATAGCCGAACCCTGGAGTATCATATCGGAGTTAATACGGAACGTCTCTATGACTTGCTGTCTCAGCAGATTCTTGCTGGTTTGTGTTTCACTTCTACCAGCGATACCCAATGCTGTAAGAACGAGGCACTGAAGCAGAAGGCTCAGGAGTTGGCGGCTGAGTTTATTTCCCGTTTGCCAAGGATTCGTGAAGTCTTGGCAACAGATGTGGAGGCTGCGTATAATGGTGATCCTGCAGCCGAGAGTTTTGGCGAGATCATCAGTTGCTATCCCATTATCAAGGCAATTTCCAATTATCGTATCGCACACGAACTGATTGTAATAGGCGTTCCCCTGATTCCCCGTATCATTTCCGAAATGGCTCATAGTGAGACGGGTATCGATATTCATCCCAGTGCACAGATTGGTCATCATTTCACTATTGACCACGGAACTGGTGTGGTGATTGGTGCTACTTGTATCATTGGCAACAATGTGAAACTATATCAGGGTGTAACGTTGGGAGCCAAGAGTTTCCCTCTGGACGAGAACGGCAATCCTATCAAGGGTATTCCCCGTCACCCTATCCTCGAGGACAATGTCATCGTTTACAGTAATGCTACCATCTTGGGTCGTATAACCATAGCCCATGATACCATTATTGGTGGTAACCTTTGGGTGACCGATGATACCAAGCCCGGTGAGCGCCTTGTGCAGGCCAAGAAGCAAAAGAGCACAGACCGAAATACTACGGTGGGTCCTGATACTTTCGGCGGACTTTAAGCGTAGTTGAATAATAAAAGATTTTTTTATACATAACTATATTTTATGGAATTTGAACTTATTGCCAAGACCTTTCAGGGACTTGAGGAAGTGTTGGCTAAAGAGTTAGTTGACCTTGGTGCAAACAATATTCAGATTGGCCGTCGTATGGTTTCATTTACGGGCGACCAGGAGATGATGTACCGTGCCAATTTTGCTTTGCGTACAGCCATTCGCGTTTTGAAACCCATCAAGCATTTCCGTGCTACAAGTGCCGATGAGGTATACGAGGCAGTACAAAAGATTGATTGGACAGAGTATCTGACAAACGATACCACTTTTGCGGTGGATAGCGTGGTGTTCAGTACCGAGTTCCGTCATTCGAAGTTCGTGGCATACAAGGTGAAAGATGCTATCGTGGACCAGTTCCGCGAGAAGACTGGCAACCGTCCTAACATCCGTATCACCAACCCTGACCTGCAACTTCACATCCATGTGGCAGAGTATGATTGTACGCTTTCGCTCGATTCAAGTGGTGAGAGTCTGCATCGTCGTGGATACCGTACACAGCAGGTTGAGGCTCCCTTGAATGAGGTTCTGGCTGCTGGTATCATCCTGATGACTGGCTGGAAGGGCGAGACCGATTTCATTGACCCCATGTGTGGTAGCGGTACTTTCCCCATTGAGGCTGGTCTGATTGCACGAAACATTGCTCCTGGTGTGTTCCGAAAGGGATATGCTTTCGAGAAATGGCCCGACTTTGATGCTGAACTTCTTGACAGAATCTATAATGACGATAGTCAGGAGCGTGAGTTCGAACATCATATCTATGGTTATGACAACAACCGCCAGGCTATTGAGATTGCAACAGGCAACGTGCGTGCAGCTGGCTTGAGCAAGGATATTGATATCAAGTTCCAGGACTTCAAGGACTTTACCCAGCCCGAGAATAAGAGCATTATCATTACCAATCCTCCTTATGGTGAGCGCATTTCTGCGCCAGACTTGCTCGGTCTTTACAGGATGATTGGTGAACGCCTGAAGCATGCCTTTGAGGGCAATGAGGCTTGGGTGTTGAGTTACCGTGAAGAGTGCTTTGCTCAGATTGGCCTGAAGCCTTCTCTCAAGACTCCTCTTTATAATGGTTCTTTGGAGTGTGAGTTGCGCAAGTATCAGTTGTTCAGCGGAAAATATAATGAGGCTCGTGCCGAAGGTGTAGAGGTGAAGAGCGAGGACGACAAGAAGCAGATGGCTCAGAAGCGTCGCTTCAAGCAGAATCGTGACTTCAAGAAGGGATTGGACGAGAAGGATGACCGTCGTTCGTTCGACCAGCGCCGTCGTGATGCCGAAGAAGAGCGCCGTCGTGATTCAGAGGAGCACAATGGCCGTTATCGTCGCTTCCGTAATGATGAGGATGGTGAGACACGTGGAAAGTTCCGTGGTGGCAAGGATGGTGAGCGCCGTTCCTTCAGAGGCAAGGATGATGGCGACCGTCGTTCCTTCAAAGGTAGGGATGGTGGTGACCGCCGTTCTTTCAAGGGTAAGGATGGCGACCGTCGTTCGTTCCGTGGCGGAAAGGGGGATGATCGTAAGAGCTTCAAAAACAGAAATTTCAAAAGAGGCGGTTTTGATGATGAAGATTAAGCATTGTCTTACAATTGTTTTGTTGGCTATGTGTGCAATGGTATCCGGTCAAAAGAGTTTCACCCTTCATGATTTGCTGGGTGGTGGTAACAATGCGCATAACCTTCGTCCTAAGAGTATTTATGCTACTTGGTGGGGAAATGTTCCTGTCGAGACAACTGTTGAAGAGGCCAAGAATCTGCAAACAGGCGAAACACTGGTAAGTGTTGAGCAGATTAAAGGGTGGATGAATGAAAAATTGTCCATCAATGGTCTCAACCTGACTTTCCCCTATGCAGACCAGCCTATTGTTCAGACAAAGATAAATTCTCGTACAATACAACTTGACTTTAAGTCGGGTAAGGTGGTGATGGATGTGAAATTGCCTAAAGAGGCGCAAAACGCCGACTTTAATGCAAAAAGCAAGAATACTGCCTTTACCATTCAGGGAAACCTGTATGTTATCAATCAAAACGGTGAGCAACAGCAAGTAAGTTTTGATGGAAGTACTGATGGGTCGGATAACATTGTGTACGGCCAGAGCGTGCATCGTGATGAGTTTGGCATTTTCAAGGGTACTTTCTGGAGTCCCGATGGTCAGCAGTTGGCATTCTACCGTATGGATCAGTCCATGGTGCCCAGTTATCCCCAGGTTGACATTATGCCTCGCATCAGTCAGAGTTATGTAGACCATTATCCTATGGCTGGCGAAACGAGTCACCAGGTTAAGGTGGGCATCTACAATGTTAATACAAAGAAGACCGTTTGGCTTGAACTTGAAGGTGCTGAGGATGACTACCATACCAATATCTCGTGGGCTCCCGACGGTAAGACCATCTATGTCTTTGAATTGAACCGTGACCAGAATGACATGCGTCTGGTGGCTTATAGTGTTGAGACAGGAAAGAGTCTGCATACCGTTTTACAGGAATGTGACGAGAAGTATGTGGAGCCTATGCATGGTTTGGTGTTCCTTCCCTGGGATGCCAGCAAGGCCATTATGCAAAGTCAGCGAGATGGGTACAATCACCTCTACTTGCTTGACCTTAAAACCGATAAACTGACCCAGATTACCAAAGGAAAGTGGGTGGTACAGGAATTCTCCGGTTTTAACACAAAGGATAAGTCGGTTGTGTATCTGGGCAATATAAGTGACCCTCGTCGCAGTTGCGTATATAGTACGAACCTGAAAACCGGAAAGACGGTATTGGTAGGTGAGGATGATGGCGTTCACGGCATTTACCTGAATGTCGACGGAACGCAGGTTCTTGACTACTATACTTCTCCAACAGTTCCCCGTAGCGTCAACTTGTTGAGCACCAAGACCGGAAAGGGCAAAAACCTGCTCTTGGCAGCCGATACTTGGGAAGAGTTGGGCTATAACATTCCCGAGATTACCAGTGGAAGCATCAAGGCTGCTGATGGTGTTACGGATCTGTATTATCGTATGGTAAAGCCCGTTGATTTTGATGCCACCAAGAAGTATCCCACAGTGGTTTACGTCTATGGTGGTCCTCACGCTCATAATGTGCAGGCATCATGGCATTGGGGACTTCGTGGCTGGGAGGCTTATATGGCAACGAAGGGTTACTTGCTGTTCATCCTTGACAACCGAGGCAGTGAATGGAGAGGCAAGGACTTTGAACAGGCCACATTCCGTCAGTTGGGCGAGGTTGAGATGCAGGACCAGATGGCTGGTGTGGAGTATTTGAAATCGCTACCTTATGTGGATGCTGACCGTTTGGGCGTACACGGATGGAGCTTCGGTGGTTTTATGACTACGAACCTGATGTGTTCTTATCCCGATGTGTTTAAGGTTGGTGTAGCAGGTGGTCCTGTTATCGATTGGAAATATTACGAGGTAATGTACGGTGAGCGTTATATGGATACGCCCCAGACAAATCCGGAAGGATACGAGAAATGCAGTTTGCTGAATAAGGCCAAGAACCTGAAGGGACGTCTGCAAATCATTTATGGCTATAACGATCCTACTTGTGTGCCACAGCACACTTTGTCGTTCATCAATGCTTGTATCAATGCCGGCGTACAGCCCGACCTCTTCACCTATCCGGGTGAGGGGCACAATATGCGTGGCGTAAAGCAGATTCATTTGCATGAACGCATTACCCGCTACTTTGATGACTATTTGAAATAGTTTTTAATTGAATTAATTACTTATAAATATATTACGGTATGAAAATCCTTTTGTTAGGTTCAGGCGGCCGTGAGCACGCTTTGGCATGGAAGATATCTCAAAGTGAGAAGGTTGAGAAGTTGTATATTGCTCCAGGTAATGCTGGTACAGCAAATGTTGGTGAGAACGTTGCGATGAAAGCAGACGACTTTGACGCTATCAAGGCATTTGTTTTGGAGAAAGGGGTAGATATGGTAGTTGTTGGTCCTGAAGATCCTCTTGTAAAGGGTGTTTATGACTACTTCGTATCAGATGAGCAGTTGAAGAACGTCCCTGTAATTGGTCCTTCAAAGCAAGGAGCCGTACTCGAAGGTTCTAAGGACTTTGCCAAGGGATTCATGCAACGCCATAACATTCCTACCGCGGCTTACCAGACCTTTACAGGTGAGACCTTGGAGGAAGGTAAGG
This sequence comes from Bacteroidaceae bacterium, assembly GCA_045643405.1. Classification (GTDB taxonomy): domain Bacteria; phylum Bacteroidota; class Bacteroidia; order Bacteroidales; family Bacteroidaceae; genus Physcousia. The sequence goes on from JAZUKS010000149.1 coordinate 32,489, forward strand.
CATTCCTGAAGACATTGCAGGCACCTTATGTGTTGAAGGCAGATGGTTTGTGTGCGGGTAAGGGTGTGCTGATTCTTCCCACTCTTGAAGAAGCAGAAAAGGAACTCGAAGAAATGCTGGGCGGTATGTTTGGTGGTGCCAGCAGCCGTGTGGTTATCGAGGAGTTCATGAGCGGTATTGAATGCAGTGTGTTCGTACTTACCGATGGTAAGGATTACGTTATCCTGCCCGAGGCAAAGGACTACAAGCGTATCGGTGAGCATGATACCGGTTTGAATACCGGCGGTATGGGTTCGGTTAGTCCTGTTCCTTTTGCAGACAAGGCTTGGATGAAGAAGGTTGAGGACCGCATCATCCGTCCTACCGTTGATGGTTTGGCTGCTGAGAATATCGTATACAAGGGCTTTATCTTCTTTGGTCTGATCAACGTGGAGGGTGAGCCTAAGGTGATTGAGTACAACGTACGTATGGGCGACCCTGAAACCGAGACAGTTATGCTCCGCATCAAGAGCGACTTGGTTGATTTGCTGGAAGGTGTTGCTACCCAGACTCTGAGTCAGAAGACCATTGAGTTTGATGACCGTAGTGCTGTATGCGTTATGCTTGTTAGTGGTGGTTATCCTGAGGCATACGAGAAGGGATTCCCCATTACTGGCATCGAGAATGTAGAAGGTAGCATTGTGTTCCATGCTGGTACCGCCTTGAAAGACGGACAGGTTGTTACGGCTGGTGGCCGTGTTATTGCCGTAAGCAGTTATGGAAAGGACAAGGCAGAAGCCTTGCAGAAGAGTTTCCAGGAAGCACAGAAGATTCAGTTTGAAAAGAAGTACTTCCGTAGCGATATTGGAGCCGATCTATAATCGTTATACTTCGTTATCATCCTTCTTCGTGGTTGCCTTCAACCCCTATTCGCATGAACTTGACTCGCACGAATACGATTCATAAACATGCGCTTCTAAGGTGAAGAACGTAACCATTCAGGAGGCAAGGACGTTGACAAAGACAGAGATTCCATTCTATGCGAAAAGATAGATTCCAGAACCACATATCGGGCAGTGTTTTCACATTGCCCGTGTGTGCGTTTATAGCCTTTGTGCTGTGGTGGTTTCCTCTGAGTAGTGAAGGAGGTTCGTTGTTGGGTCGTCTTCAGTTCGATTTGTCACACCTCATCGCTTTGGGCATTATAGCATTTACCAGTTATGTGCTCATCGAGATGAACAACGTGAATATGCTCATCCGTGTCAGGACGCGAATGGTTACGTCTGTGTGGCTTCTTTCCGTTGCTACCATTGCTGATACGCATGTCTATTCTGCTGGTCTGACGGCATCCTGCTGTATGGCAATGGCATGTTATCTGCTCTTCAAAACCTACCAATGCAGAAACTGCCAAGCCGATTCCTTTCACTATGCCCTGATGATTGGTTTGGCCAGCATTTTCGTGCCTCATTGCATCATTTTCCTGCCTTTGTTCCTCTGGCATCAGATGGCTTTCTTGCGTAGTATGTCGGTTCGTTCGTTGTGTGCTTCCATGGTGGGATTCTTCTTCCCGGCACTGCTCTGGGTCAGTTTCTGGGTATACAAGGACGACTACACAAAGTTGAAGGAATGGTTTGAAACCTTCCGTACTTATTATCCCATTGTGAAAGAGAACTATTTGCAACTGACATATTCGCAGATAGCCTCATGGGGATTGGTGACATGGCTTACTTTCTTGGGTGCCGTTCATTATCTGAGTACGAGTTACAATGACAAGATTCAAGTTCGTATGTTGCTTTACGCATTCGTAAGCATGTTCTTTACCATTGAGGTGTTTGTGGTTTTGCAACCTCAGCGACTTGATGAGATGTTGCCTATACTGCTGATGGTTGGAGCTCCGCTTATTGCGCATTTCTTTGCGCTGACTAAGTCGTGGTTTACTAATTTTCTATTCATCCTATCTATGATGGCCTATGGTGCATTAGGTTATCTCAATTTGTTCTACCAGGCATAATACATGGATTCATTTGTAGATTTTCTCACGCAATATGGTTACATGGGCATGTTTGTGGCAGCCTTCATTGCCGGGAGCATTTTTCCTTTTAGCAGTGAGTTGGTGCTGGGTTCATTGGTAACATTGGATGAACTGGATTCCACGTTGCTTTTCGCTTTTGCCACTGTCGGTAATGTGGGCGGAAGTATGTTCAACTACGGCATAGGCCGGTTGGGAAAACCGGAATGGAGAGAGCGGTTAATGCCCAAGGACCCGGTAAAGCGGGAACGGCAAGAGCGCATGATTCAAAAATACGGTGCGTGGACGGGCGTGCTCTGTTTCATCCCTATACTGGGAAGCGCCATTGCTGTGATGATGGGATATATGCGTTTCAATCCGTGGATTTCTTTACTGGCCATCTTCATCGGTAAGGCTACCCGCTATGCCATTCTCGTCTATGCAGTTTCCTCCATTTGACGTGTACTTGATTGCATGATTTCAAATAGATGATAATGTGCGATATATGTGCCAGAAGTGCTATGATAGCATTTGAAATAGGCTTTTGGGTATGTCAAAAAAAGTAAAATTGTTGTTTTTGTGGAAGAAATAAACTAATTTTGCAACATTTTAGTGTATACAATAAAAACTTATAATAAAAAATGAAGCGTTTCAGATTAGTAGACAACCTGATGGGTTGGCTTATTTTTGCTGTGGCTGCATTTACTTATTGCAGTACTATCGAGCCTACGGCAAGTTTCTGGGATTGCCCTGAGTTTATCACCACCGGTTATAAACTGGAGGTGGGACATCCCCCAGGCGCACCCTTCTTTATGCTTACCGCTAACCTTTTCTCTCAGTTGGTGAGCAATCCTGCCAATGTGGCAATGATGGTCAACATAATGTCTGCGCTTTTTAGTGCTTTGTGTATCTTGTTCCTGTATTGGACCATTTCGCATTTAGTCAGAAGGTTGATCTGTGAACAGCATATATTGCCAGGAGGCAAATTGGCGGTAGAGATAAACACATGGCAACTCATTACAACTCAGGCGAGTGCGACTGTAGGTGCTTTGGCATATTGCTGGAGCGATACATTCTGGTTCTCGGCTGTAGAGGGTGAGGTGTATGCCTACTCTTCGTTGTTTACTGCTATCGTTGTGTGGTTGATGCTGAAATGGGAAGACCATGCAGACGAGCCTCATAGCGACCGTTGGCTTATCCTGATTGCTTATATGACCGGACTTAGTGTGGGTGTGCACTTGCTTAACTTGTTGTGCTTGCCTGCATTGGTGTTGATCTATTATTACCGCAAGTATCCTAATGCTAACTTGAAGGGTTCTCTGATTGCGTTGGTCATTAGTGGTGCCTTGGTTGCCATCGTACTTTATGGTATTGTACCTGGTATCGTAAAGGTAGGCGGATGGTTCGAGTTGTTGTTTGTTAACCAATTCGGATTCAGTTTCAATACCGGTCTTTATGTTTATCTGGTTGTCTTGGTCGGCGTGGTGCTTTGGGCTATTTGGGAGTCCAATACCGGTAAGAACAAGAATCGCGGAAACATCGCATATCTTTTGAGCGTTGCATTGCTGGGTATTCCCTTCTATGGTCATGGTACCTCAAGCGTTGTTTTCGGTATCTTGGTATTGATTGCCTTGGCTGTTTGCCTTTGGTGGGACAATTTGGTAACTGCCCGTTTCAAGAATACCTCTCTGCTCTGTATGCTGACCATTATGATCGGTTACAGTTCATACGCGGTAATTGTCATCCGCAGTAGTGCCAATACACCTATGGACCAGAACTCACCCGAGGATATCTTTACTCTGGGTCAGTATCTCAGCCGTGAGCAGTATGGTGACCGTCCCTTGCTGTTCGGACAGGTTTACAATTCGCCTTTGGAGTGGGATAGCAATGGCAATCCTGTTAGTTCGGAAGGCGCGGCTGTATATCAGCGCAAGGAGAAGGCGTCGCCCGACGAACCTGATCGTTACGAGATTGTCCGTCATGATATCGACTACAAGTATCAGGTCAACATGCTCTTCCCCCGTATGTATAGCGACCGTCACCAGCAGGCCTATGAAGACTTGATGGGTGGCATCGAAGGCAGAATTGCAGTCGTAAAGGATCGTGACGGTGTGGATTACGAGATTAAGGTGCCTACTTTCTGGGAGAACCTGAAGTTCTTCTTCAGTTACCAAATCAACTATATGTACATGCGCTACTTTATGTGGAACTTTGCTGGTCGTCAGAACGACATCCAGGGTAATGGAGAGTTGGAGCATGGAAACTGGTTGAGTGGTATTCCTTTCATCGATAATGCGCGTTTGGGCAATCAAGATATGTTGCCCGATGACTTGAAGAATAACAAGGGCCATAACGTATACTACTGTTTGCCTTTGCTTCTCGGTCTTATCGGCCTCTTCTGGCAGATTATGCGCAGCCAGGAGAGCGTGAAGCAGTTCTGGGTGGTATTCTTCTTGTTCTTCATGACAGGCTTGGCTATTGTACTCTACCTGAACCAAACTCCTCAGCAGCCTCGCGAGCGTGACTATGCCTATGCTGGTTCGTTCTATGCGTTTGCCATCTGGATTGGTCTGGGCGTTACTGCCATTACCGATTTCCTGAACAAGTTCTTGAAGAAGAAGCCTATGGTTGCGGCTGTCGTTCCTGCCATTTGTGTAGCAGTGCCCATTCAGATGGCTGCTCAGAACTGGGACGACCACGATCGTAGCGGTCGTTATACTTGCCGTGACTATGGTCAGAATTACCTGCTCTCATTGAGCGAAAAGGGTAATCCTATCATCTTTACCAATGGTGATAACGATACCTTCCCATTGTGGTACAATCAGGAGACTGAAGGCTTCCGTACCGATGCTCGTGTCTGCAACCTTTCTTACCTGCAGACAGACTGGTATATCGACCAGATGAAGCGTCCTGCTTACGATTCGCCCAGCGTACCTATTTCTTGGAAGCGTTTGCAGTATGTGTCGGGTACCAACGAGGGTGTATACGTATATCCCGGTGTCCTTGCCGATGTACTCAAGCAGTTGCGCGATATGGGCTTCAGTGAGGCACAGATGCGCAGAGCATTTGGTGACGATCCTTACGACCTTCGCAACATCATGGATAGATGGGTGCTGAACAATAATCCCGAACTGAACGAGATTAAGCGCACCTTGCAGTTTGTTGATGAAAAGGGTGAGCCCTTGGCCATCATTCCTACTGACAGCATCACCTTTGCTATTGACAAGGAGGCTATCAAGAAGAGTGGCATGATGGTGGCTGCAGACAGCATTCCCGAAAAGATGCAGATCTCACTCAAGGGCCGTCGTGTCATCTACAAGAGCGAGATGATGATGTACGATATGTTGGCAGGTTGCAACTGGGAGCGCCCCATGTATGTGGCTGTAACCGTGGGTAGCGAAAACTACGGTTCGCTGGGTGACAACTTCGTACAGGAAGGTCTGGCATACCGCATCACTCCTTTCAATACCAAGCAGAGTGGTATGCGTCTTGATAGCGAAAAGATGTACGACAACCTGATGAACAAGTTCAGGTTTGGTGGTTTGGACAATCCCGACTTCTACGTTGACGAGACTATCATGCGTATGTGTAAGACGCATCGTCGCATGTTCTCGCAGTTGGTTCAGCAATTGATTCGTGAGAACAAGCTCGACAAGGCTGCCAAGGTCTTGGCTAAGGCAGAGGAGGCTGTTCCTTCTTACAACGTGCCCCACTCATTCGATAGTGGTAGTGTCGATTTGGCCAATGGCTGGGTTAAGATTGGCAAGAAGGATGAGGCAGAGAAGATTCTGACCGCTATTCTTGACAATATTCAGCAATATGTTGACTGGTACTTGTCACTCGACGACCACTACTTTATCGGTAGTTCAAGTGAGTGTCGCTACTTCATGTACCAGTATAGCGTAACACTCGAAGCACTCGAGAATTCGGGCTCGGCTAAGGCAGAAGCATATAACGGTGCCTTTGAAATTCGATATGCGTCGATGGCACAGCGTCTTAAACGTTTGAACTTGTTGGATTAAGCCGTGTTTATAGAGCAGCCGGCAATATACCTTCGATGGCTTTATCCTAAAGCCGTTTGGAGAATGGATCATCGTCAGAGGGCAGTTTACCTGACCTTTGACGATGGTCCTATTCCGGAAGCTACCCCTTTCATTCTTGATACTCTCGAACGTTTTGGCATCAAGGCAACCTTTTTCATGGTAGGTGACAATGCCAGAAAATATCCTCATCTTCTTGAAGAGGTGCGTAAGCGAGGTCATCGTATAGGCAATCATACCTTTAACCATATTGGCGGACTGAAATGGTTGAGCTGGAGATATTTGCAGAATGCACAAAAGGCAAATGAATTGCTCAATACAGATTTGTTCCGTCCGCCACATGGCTGGATGAAACCTTTACAGTATGAGCGCTTGCGCCGGCATTATCGTGTCATCATGTGGGACCTTGTTACGCGTGATTATAGTAAGTGGATTACTGCTGATGACATCGTGAACAATGTGAAGAAGTACACCCGCAATGGCAGTATCATTACTTTCCATGATTCACTTAAAAGTATTAATAAATTGAAGAGTGCCTTGCCCGAGTCGTTGCAATGGTTGCAAGAGCAAGGTTACGAGTTCAAGGTGTTTGAGTAAAAGCGTCTTTCTAAAGCGTAGCGCGCCGGGATGTGCCGTGTGTTGACGCTCTTGCTGTATGATGAGTGAGGTTCTATTAAGTTCTTTGGTCAAGGAAAAGGCCTTGCTGTTAGGCTTTTCTCATTGTGGAATAGCCCCGGCTGAACCTGTTGACGAGAGTTATTCTCAGCGTTATAAGGCTTGGCTGGAGGAAGGAATGCATGCCGACATGCATTATCTTGAAAACTATTTCGAGAAGCGGATGAACCCCTGCCTCTTGGTGCCTGGTACACGTTCTGTGGTGAGTGTCGCATTGAATTACTTTCCCGATGAGGTGGCTGAAGGCATTGCATGGTATGCGCAAGGTAAGGACTATCACGATTTAATGCGCGAGCGTTTGAGTCAGCTCATGGAGCAGATTGGCGCCCAAGGGCGTTGCTTTGTGGATACGGCTCCTGTGCCCGAGCGTTATTGGGCATGGCGTTGCGGATTGGGTTGGATAGGAAAGCATTCACAGCTGGTGATACCGAAAGCAGGAAGTACCTTCTTCTTGGGAGAACTGTTTATTGAGCAGGAAGTTGATGTCTACGACAGTCCCGTTCAGTCCAAGTGTGGCAAGTGCCAAAAGTGCATTGACGCGTGTCCGACTGGTGCCATTACTCTACCTGCCTCTTCCGTTGAACCGACGTGCGGACAGGGAGTTGGCAACTTCAACGCCCGTTTGTGTTTGTCGTACCTGACCATAGAGAATAGGGGAGAACTGCCTGAGTGGGCAAGTGAACGCATGGAGGGTTCCTTCTATGGTTGCGACCGTTGCCTAAGAGCCTGCCCCCATCTTCACGGAACGCCTACCTCCGAACCCCTTCTGAAGCCCAGTCAGGAACTCTTGAACATGACACCCGAAGACTGGCAATCGCTCACCGTAGAGCAATATCAGAAATTGTTTAAAGGTTCTGCGGTAAAGCGCGCAAAATACGAAGGCTTGATGAGAAATATTCAAGGAATTGCAAAGCGCAGTTTGCAAAATGATGTAATTGAGGGTGCGAAAGCGAAAAAATAAGGTAATCGTTTCGTTGTTTCAAAATAAAACACTATCTTTGTAACGCCTAAAACAATGTTCGATTGTAATTTCGAATTGTTGAAATAAGGGCTTGTCCCCGTTTTTGCGCTGTTTCAGGTTTATAATCGAAGATATTGCAAAAGGCAAAAAGTAAAAAGCAACGTAAAGAACGTAAAGAGAGAATATAATTGTTTAACAATCATTTAATATTTTTAAACCAATGGCAACATTAGATTTGACTAAGTATGGCATCACTGGTTCAACCGTGATTGCTCACAATCCTTCTTATGAGGTATTGTTCGCTGAGGAGACCAAGGCTGGTCTCGAGGGTTATGAGGTAGGTCAGAACACCGAGCTCGACGCTGTTAACGTTATGACCGGTATCTACACTGGTCGTTCACCCAAGGATAAGTACATCGTAATGGACGAGAAGTCTAAGGATACTGTATGGTGGACTACCGAGGGTTACAAGAACGATAACCACCCCATGTCTGAGGAGGTTTGGGCTACCGTTAAGGATCTCGCTGTTAAGGAGCTCTGCAACAAGAACCTCTATGTAGTAGACGCATTCTGCGGTGCTAACAAGGATACTCGTATGGCTGTTCGCTTCATCGTTGAGGTAGCATGGCAGGCACACTTCGTAACCAACATGTTCATCCAGCCCACCGCTGAGGAGTTGGAGAACTTCGAGCCTAACTTCGTTATCTACAACGCTTCTAAGGCTAAGGTTGAGAACTATGCTGAGCTCGGCCTGAACAGCGAGACTTGCGTTGCCTTCAACGTAACCAGCCGCGAGCAGGTTATCATCAATACATGGTACGGTGGTGAGATGAAG